>PWZG01000468.1 GCA_003567575.1 PVC group bacterium
AATACGCTAAATCTGGCAGTCCCTTATCATGACGACTGGGGTCATGAAGATTGGGTGGTATACGACGGTGGCGAAATTGTCTGGACACCGGTCGGGACGTTGATCCTTATGCGCTGATGAACAGCGCGGCCGCGGCCGATTCCCGAAGATAATCGCTTGAAAAACCGGGCGGATTCGCTACGCTATCCGGTAAGCGTTCACGGTTCAGAGGTTCACGGTTCACGGTTGAAAAAAACAATATATGACGATGTAATTGAGTACTTGAAGATGTTAACAGGGTTTCAATCCCGGCCGGAAACAAACAAAATACTGTAACATCCTGACGAGGAATTGACAGAAAGCTCCGGAAAAACTCTGAACCGTTGAACCGTGAACTTTGAACCGTGAACGGCTACGCTATCCGAAACGTCAATATCATCGCGCGGGTCAGGGTATCTGGTGTAAACCGGATGCGGGTCAGTACCCGACCGCTACGGCCGGCCTGTGAAGCTTGCACCATACGTTCGGCGGTAAACCGGCCGCTGCAATTCACGGCCGACAAACATATGCCGTTGGCGCGCGATCCGATGCGCACGGCTGCCGGCGTGACACGTACCGTTTCGTATGTGACTAATGAGTGCAACATCCACCATCTGGAGACTCCGGCAGGCAGGTGGCCGGATCCAAGCGTATCCGTTCCTTCTGCCCCCGAAATACCTGATCAAGCGCCGCGACATAACGAAACTACGATTGTCCTTGACACCACGGGAACCGTCGAATAATATTCTCCGACAGTCAAATGCATTAAGCAGATGAAGAACCTTAATGACTGTTCGCGCAAGGGAAAACACTACCCAAAGGAGATTAACTAATTAATGAGTATTAGAATTGGAATTGTCGGATTCGGCGGCAACGCCGGCATGCATCAACGCTATTTGACGGCAGGGAAAATCCCGGAAGCCGAATTGACGGCGGTCGCCGATATCGATCCCGCACAGCTCGAACGAGCAAAACAAATGTTCGGCGACAAGGTGCAACGCTTCAACAGCGCCGAGAAGTTACTGGATTCTGGCGCCGTGGATGCGATCATCATTTCCACGCCGCACTACGATCATCCGCCGATTGCCATCCAGGCTTTTAAACGCAAGATTCATGTACTTACCGAAAAACCGGCCGGTGTCTACACCCGTCAGGTTCGCGAAATGAATGAAGCCGCTGAAAAAAGCGGGTGCGTGTTTGGTATCATGTACAACCAGCGTACCACGGCGGTCTACCAGAAAATTCGCGAGTTAATTCAATCCGGCGAGCTGGGCCGGATTCTGCGGTTTCACTGGACGATCACGACGTGGTATCGCACCCAGCGCTACTATGACGCCGGCGGCTGGCGCGCGACCTGGGGCGGCGAAGGCGGTGGCGTCCTGACAAATCAATGTCCTCATAATCTCGATCTCTGGCAGTGGATGCTGGGAATGCCGAAACGGATACGCGCCTTTTGCGGTGAAGGTAAACACCACCGGATCGAAGTCGAGGACGAGGCCACCATTTATGCCGAATACGAAGACGGCATGACCGGCGTATTCGTCACCTCCAGCGGCGAAGCGCCCGGCGATAACCGGCTCGAGATCGCCGGCGAGAACGGCCTGCTGATTACCCAGAACGGGTTGACCTTCATGCGTAACCGCCAGTCGAGCATCGAATTCAGTAACGATCCCAACGCGCCCGGCATGAAACGGCCCGAATGCTGGGAGACCAATATCCCGATCCCCCAACAGGAGAAAGGACACGTGGTCATTACCCGCAACTGGGTCAATGCCATCTTGAAAGGCGAACCGATGCTGGCCCCCGGCGTGGAAGGCATGCACGGACTCCAAATCAGTAATGCCGCCTACCTGTCGAGCTGGCTCGATCAATGGGTCGATATCCCGGTCGATGAAGATTTGTACTACCAGAAACTACAGGAGAAAATCGCCTCATCGAAATATGTTAAACCGAAACATAAAGAGGAAGTCCTCGATTTCGAAGGAACCACCAACACGTAAGACTGGCTTGCGCCCGCGGACCGCGGACTAAAAAACGCAGACTTAGAGTAAGAGAGGCTCAAGGGCTGAAAGGGCTGGAATTCGATTCACGTCGACACCTGTCGATACCCGTCGACTACCATTGGCCCGAGCGACCTGCCTCAACAAAAAGAGAGGAATCCAAAATGAAAATCAGTATTTTTACGGACGAATTCAAAATCGACGATGTTATCGAAGCTTTGGATATCATCAAATCCTGGAACATGAAGTGGGTAGATTTCCGCGGTCGCATTTTCGGGAAACCGATCCATGCCCTTGATGACGTGGAATTCAAGCAACTGCGTTCCTTGCTTGACGAACGGGGCCTGCGGGTGGCCTGTATCGAATCGAGTCTGGCCAAGGTTCATTTACCCGACGAAACGCGGCGAAATGAGGAAGCCGAGAAACTGGAAGGCATTATCCGGGCCGCCGATGCGCTGGATTGCCGGCTGGTACGCAGCTTTTTCTACTGGCAACCGAGGAAGGAAACGCCGGACCAACTGGGCAAGCTGCACGAGCTTCCCGAACTTATGGAACGTACTCTTTCCATGTTCCAGCCATTGGCCGCGCGCGCGCGGGACGCCGGACTGATCCTGGCCTTCGAAAACTGTGGCGTTGCCACCTGGGAAGTAAAGGCCTTTATCAACGCGTTGGGTGGCAACAACCTGGGCTTGGCCTGGGATGTACGCAACGGATGGGATTGGGATGTCGATCTGCGCGGCGATGACGAGACGGCCTACATTCGTGACCTGACCCGCTTAACGCATGTGATTCACGTCAAGGGCTACGGTGCACTGCCCGGCAAGCCGGATTACATTCCGTATGACCGGATTCTACCGGTAGTCGCCGCGGAGGGATTCGACGGTCCCGTAAGTATAGAGACCCATAATTCCAAGCCGGACATGGACAATGTAAAGTTCAGTAAACAGGTGCTGGATCATCTGCGTGAATGTATCCCGGCAAAACCATGAGTTTAGTGCCTTAAACACACGAAACCGCCATAAAAACCAAGAAAACCGTTAGTCGTTCACTCGCGTGATCTCCCTCTCCCTCTGGGAGAGGGCCGGGGTGAGGGTTGGCGAAGCCATTAGACGTGAAAAACACCAACATCATAACAATTCTTACCGACGATCTCGGCTACGGTGATTGCAGTTGCTATGGCCAGAAAACCTGGAAAACACCCAACATCGATCGCATGGCGGCGCAAGGCATCCGGTTTACGGATTTTTACACGACTAGTCCGGTTTGCGCGCCGGCGAGGGTCTCTTTCCTGACCGGCCTGCATTCCGGGCACATGCCCGTGCGGACCTTGAAGGAACCGTTCCTCCCCGACAACGTGCCGACGTTGCCAAAGGCGCTGAAAACCGCTGGGTACACGACGGCATGCATCGGTAAATACGGCGTCGGTAGAACCGAACCCAACGTGGATCCGATTCGCAAAGGGTTTGACTACCATTATGGCTATGTCCTCAACGGACATGCCCATAACTATTTTCCTCCTTTCTTACGGGAAAACGGTTTAAAAATCGGGTTGCGCAACCGGCCGCCGGAAGGCGATACGCGACAATGGGAAACAGGCGTGGGCGTAGCGGAAGAAAAAATCGACTATTCACCCGATTTCATCGAGGAACAGGCGCTGACATTTATCGAGGATTGCCGCGATCGACCGTTTTACCTGCACTATTGTCCGACCATGCCGCATGCCAACAACGAAGGCGGCAACACCCCCGATGGGATGGAAGTCGATACCTACGGTGATTTCGAATCCGAGGACTGGACGCCCAACGAGAAAGGGTTCGCCCGTATGGTACAGCGCATCGACATCACCGTCGGAAGGATACTGGATAAACTGAAGGAACTGGGGCTGGCCGAAAACACTTTGGTGTTGTTTACCAGCGACAACGGACCACACAACGAGGGCGGTCACAGCGTGACCCGATTCGATTCCGCCGGGGGATTTCAGGGCTACAAACGCAGCCTGCACGAGGGCGGTATTCGCATTCCCTTCATCGCCTGGTGGCCCGGGGTTATTCAACCAGCCGTGTCCGATCATCTCGGTTATTTCCCCGATTTGTTTCCGACAATTTGTGATATAACCGATACGCCGTGTCCGACCGTTACCGACGGGATTTCACTTAAACCCCTGCTGACCGGCAATCCGCGGGATCAAATCCGGCACGACTATTTGTATTTCGAATATCAGAACCAATGGGCGGTCCGCCAAGGTCAATGGAAATACTATCGGGATGCCGAAGGCGGCGAAGCCTTATACGATCTCGAACGAGATCGCCATGAGGATCATGATGTCCAGTCGGAACACGCGGAACGGTTCCAGGCATTGAAAAACCGTATCGCGATGGAGCATCGCAGTCTGATCGCTTTCAATTCGCCGAACGAGTACGACC
>PWZG01000444.1 GCA_003567575.1 PVC group bacterium
CATCCGTCTTCCACGTCTCCTTTAATCGCAAGCCGAATCCCGGGGGTCATATTTTCCGGGCTGACGACAGCCAAGCTCAGGCGGCACTCACCCATGGGAAAGTCGGTCGGGAGCGTAATCATTTCATTGACGGAATGGCGTCCTGGAAGCCATTTGCGAATATCGGTTCCAGCCTTCAGAATTACCTGACGGTCCCCATCTACCTCCCTTATGCGAAAGGCAAGGACATAATTCCTGTAACAGGGTGCCATCCCTTTGTTTTCCCAAATCATCGATACGGACATCCTGCCTCCGGCCGTCACGGTCGATGGATATTCGAGCTTTCGCGGAACAAAGCGATATCCCATTTTACGCGAAAAATCCTTCACCTGAGGCCACCATTCGTCGGGTATTGCACTGGACTTGTTGTTCATAACCGAAACATGCAGTGCGAGCGCATAGGCGAATATATGATCCACATTCCAGCCCTGTTCGTACCAGTATTTCATGTTCCAGCAGCTTTCAAAGGCCACCGGTGCTCTTTTCCACGCCTTTACCGCCCCAGCTCCGACCAGACGCTGCAGGTAAATGTCGTCGAGATGGTTGAAATCTGGCGTCCCCCCTTTCCAGTCGGGGTTATAATATCCCTGGCGGGAATCCCCTATGCAATCCGCGCGCCAACCGACACCTTTCGACACCGCATAAGCCATAGCCTCTTCGTTGGCAAGCGGAATCAGAAGCGGCGTTCTCGGGAACGCCTCCAGATAAATATCTATGATACGTTTGCGCGCCTCAAAATGTGGTTCAGAAACGGCCGCCCGGAAGTGCCATTCTCCCCATCTGCCCATAGAGCCCAGATCCATATGATCCAGATTCGGATTGCCATCATAACGACGGCCCAATTCGCTGATAAACCTTCCGTGTTTTTCCAGAAACATCGGATCGCCGTAATCGGGTTCCCATATAGGTATCGGATCGGCCGATTTGTTGTTTTTGCCAATGTATTCACCACCCTTGGCTCCCGACCCGCGGAACCATTCAGGCACGCGATAATTCCTGATTTTCACCCCGCTTTTGCGGGTTTCACTTTCATTTGCCGTGTCAACCCCGTTCATCGCACTGACTCTGAGAGCAACATCCTGTCCGTTTTGACGGGCTTTCGTAAACACATCGTCAATTATATCCCAGTTGTAAATCCCCTCTTCGGGTTCAAGCTGATCCCAATATAACCTGAAATAGGCTATTGAAGACCGGGGATAGTTTCTGTTGACTTCATCGCCGTTAAAGCTGTTAAAGGTGGTCCATCCCATGCCTGGATTTACAATCACTTCGTCCGACGCTTCGGGATATACGACATTATTTTCGCACTTCATGAAAAAAACCTTTCTACCCGCTTGAATACTAGCCAAACATACTTGAAATTCTCGGTTGATCGAAGCCGTCAACGCCCGATAAATTGTTGCACTAATTTACTCAAATAATCTCCGAAGTAGAGTCTAGGTTCCCCTCCACAAGCAATTGCACCGTGTCTCGGTCGATTCGATCCGCCAAACGCGCTTGAACTTCCCAGGGTTCGCCGGGCCGCAGGGTCAATGCGTTTTCGCTCCAATAGACGGGCGCCGCCAATGCGCCGGTTTGTCGATCGACCAGTTTAAGCCATAGGAAAAACGCCGGATGAGCGGACGTATTCTGTAACGCGACCTTGATTTTACGGTTATCGTCATCCGGAAAAATCAGTCGGCTGCAAACCTTGGCCGGCGGTAACGTGCGCAAGGCGCTGAAATCCGCATGCTTTTGCAACGGCCAAGAGAATTTCTGTTTCGTTTCTGGTTCAAACACGTCGGCCGATGCCGCCAGCCAATAAACGTTTCGCGCGACCGGTCGCTTGTTTTGCCGCAAACGCAGAAACAGAAAGGAAACCGGATCGGATGCATCGAGCTTGGGCAGGAAGCGAAGACACCGGCGTTCATAAGCGCCAAGCGAAATCCCTATATCCTCTTCGAACCGGGTATTCCCGTTGAGGTCCACCACCGCAATATTCGCCGTCAACCGTTTCCGGGGTTCGAGCGCCAGATTGGTTGCCCAGATGGACGCGTCATCGTAGGAATATTGCAGATGAAGCGGTTCGCAGGCCGTTTGCGTGCCGTAAAAGGCGCCATTGGGTTGCAGGTAAACATCGTACAACTGCCAGTTTACCGAAGGCCAGGCGCTGTTCAGCATCCAGCCGATGACACCGGTTGCGCGGGGATAATTACGCGCGTATGCTTCGAACATCGCCCGCCAGGCTTCGTAGCCGAGCACTTGAGCCATGCGGGAAAAGTCGCGCATGTCGTCCGGGCTTCCGTAACGGGCAGTCACCGCCTGGTTGACATCATCGGTATTGGAAAAGGCCGATACGCCCGCGTGATGGTTCCAGGCGGGACTGCCCGGACGGCACTGATCGCCGGGAATAAACCGTTGCAGACTTTCATAAACAGGAATGCAGGCATCGGGACAGGTTTCGAGATTGAACGAATCCGCGTAACCGGGCTTGGTGGTGTCGCACCAGTATGCCGGCGGCACGTATTTGTTGGGGCCGGTCATTTTGACTCCGGTCGGACCACGCAGCGCGGAAGGAAACGCGGCGGCGCTGGAAAGCGTGGTCAGTCCGGGATGGATTTCCTTGATTACCTTCAGGTACAAACGTTCCACCGGTTCCGGCGGCGGGAAATCGCTGCCGTAAAGCCAGGCCAACAAGGCCGGATGATGACGTAAACGCAACATCTGCCAGCGCAGCGAAGCCTCCGCGATCTCCCGGTCGCCGGGTTTCCACTCATGCCAGCGTTCCCAGTGGTTGCAGCACGGCCAGCCGGCCAGGACCAGGATGCCTTCCCGGTCACAGCGGTCCCACAATTCGTCGCTACCGAGTTTGCCCTCGAAGCGCAGGGCGTTAAGCTGCATGGTCTTCAGCATGGCGATATCCACGACCTCGCGGTTACGGGATTGCCGCAGCATCAAATCCGGTACCCAGGCGGCGCCGCGAATCAGCAGGTCGTGGCCGTTGACCGAAAATATTCTCGCGCCATGCTCGTTGATTCGCGAGCGTACATCGCGAATCCCGAAATCGACGGTTGCACTGTCGGACAGCACGCCTTTGATGTCCACGCGCATCTCCATACGGTACAAATACGGTTCGCCCAATTGATACGGCCACCAAAGCCGGGGTTGGTGGAGCAGCAACTCAGGGAAGCCATGTGGCGTGAACCGGACGGTACGCCGTCCGTGCGCCGGCAGCCGCACCGTGCGGCGCACGCTTAGCGGTCCGATCCTTGCCGTAAGGTTACAGGATAGCGGCCGATCGGCGGCATTCACCAGCGTGGCCTCCGGTGTCAAGGTTGCCCGATCCCAGCGTGACGGCGCGAATTCGCAGGAAACAAAAGGATGCCGGATGGCTACCGGGCCGGTGGCGGAAAGGACGACCGGTTGCCAGATACCCATGCAATCATCCGGTGGAACCGGATTCCAATCGATAAATGTCAGGCACAGATCATCGGGCTGGGGCGCAAAGAGTTCCAACGCCAGCACATTAGGACCGGCGGGACGGATATGATGGGTTACCTCCAAATCATAGCCCCGGAACGTTCCGGCCACATGATTCGAGCCAGCGATCCGTTTGCCGTTCAACCAGATGTTGGCGCTGTAATTGATCCCCTTGAACAGCAGCCACAGGCGTTTTCCTTTATAATCTTGAGGAATGTCAAACGTCGTGCGGTACCACCAGGGGCGGCGGAAAGGGCTGTCATCCGGCATGAAATGCCGGGAAAAATGCGTGGTCACCCCGCGCTTGTATCCCGGCAACGTTTGCATGTTCAGTCCGATATAAGGGTCGGGATAGACCCCATTTTCGACCAAGCCGGCCACCACCGTGCCTGGCACCGTTGCCGGCAGCCAGTCCGCGGGCGTATAATCGGCGGTCGACAGCGTTTCGCCATGCGCTCCGACACGGTCCGAGGATTGCATCAACCAGGTATTCATGCAGGTATTCATGGGGTCGCCTTACATCACGATCGGTCCCGGTTTCCCCCGGGGAACCTTTGCGGTGACGCCTTCGCATAACAAGACTTCGAGCAGGTTCAGACGCTCCATGGCCTGCGCTGAATCCGCCTTGCGCCGGGCGGCAACCAGATGTTTCCGGGCGGCGTGCATGACGTCCAAAGAAATCCAGGGGCTGTTGCCATGCAAACCCTGGACGGTCTCGGCCTGATGCGACTCCTTCAGATCGCGGTAAAACCGCGTAACGGCGCCTGCGGCGGACGCGAAGGTTCCCCGGGCCCATGCCGTAAAGAGCGCGTCCGTTTCTTCCTCCGGATTCCACATCAGGTGCGCCAGGGTGAAAAGTTCCGCCGACCAACGGTACCCCGGCCCCATCAGGTTATGGGAGAAACCGCACCATCCGTAGATCCCGCCGATGCCCGCG
>PWZG01000432.1 GCA_003567575.1 PVC group bacterium
ACGCAACACGATTGCTTGCGGCTTCCTCGTGTCTCGTAATCGCGTGCCTCGGCGTAGCTCGTAGAGCGTAGACGGGTCGCGCGTAATCGTGATCCGTTCTCTCATATCCTGAAAAACCTGAGTCGCCCAGGGGCGCGACTTGTTTGAGAGAACCCGCGAAGCGGATGGACAATGACGGATTACGAGGAGAGGACATCCCCAAAGAGCTATGCTTTCGGCATGGTTTCCCGAATCCGTTTGATGGAACGGGCTTTGGCGGTGGTGACGTCCAGTTTAATCAGGACGCCTTGCAGCGATGCGTCGCCGTGCGCGATTTCGAATTTGGCCGGCATCCCGCTTGTAAAACGTTTGAGAATGGTCTGTGTGTCGCGCCCGATAATCGAGTCGTGCGGACCGGTCATTCCCAGATCGGTAATATATGCGGTGCCGCGCGGTAAAATGGTTTCATCGGCGGTTTGGACATGGGTATGGGTTCCGACGACGGCCGCGACGCGCCCATCCAGATAGCGGCCCATGGCAGTTTTTTCGGATGTCGCCTCGGCATGGAAATCGACCACGACAAACCGTGCGCCGGCGGTTTGTTTCAATACCGTGTCGACGCCGCGGAACGGGCAATCCACGGGGGGCATGAACACCCGGCCGACGAGATTTATGACCGCCAGTTTTCCCGCCGGCGTATCGATTGTTGTCCAGCCGCGTCCGGGACATCCGGGCGCGAAGTTGGCGGGGCGCACAACGCGCGTCTCGGAATCGATACCCGCCACCAGATCTTTTTGATCCCAGGCATGGTCGCCGAGCGTGATTACATCGGCGCCGGCATCGAACAGCTCGCGCGTCAACGCCAAATTGATGCCGCGGCCGCCGGCGGCGTTTTCGCCGTTGACGACGACCACATCCGCGGTTCGCGCATCTTTCATGCGGCGTACAATCCACGCAAACGCGCGCCGTCCGGGGCTGCCGACAATATCACCGACAATAAGTAAATTCATAAAACATCGTTTAACGGGCATATTCGATGCAGCGTGTTTCCCGGATGACGGTTACCCGGATGATACCGGGATATTGCAATTCCGTTTCGATTTTTTTGGTTATATTACGCGCCAGCGCCATGGCATGGTTGTCATCGGTTTTATCGGAATCGACCAAGACACGCAATTCGCGGCCGGCGTAGATGGCGAAACTTTTTTGGACACCTTCGAACGATTGCGCGATTTGCTCGAGTTTCTCGAGTCGTTTGATATATATTTCGGTGGTTTCGCTGCGCGCCCCCGGTCGCGCGGCCGAGATGGCATCGGCGGTGGCTACCAGCACGGCATACACATTGTCGGGCTGGATCGAATCATGATGCGATCCCACCGCATCGACGACCAGCGCTTGTTCACCGTGACGGCGCAGATAATCAGCGCCGATGGCCGGATGCTGGCCTTCGACCTCATGATCCATTGCCTTGCCGATATCGTGAAACAGTCCGATGCGCTTGGCGATGGAGGCATCGAGTCCGATCTGTTCGGCGAGCATTCCCATCAAATGCGCTACTTCCATGGAGTGCATCAGCACGTTCTGGGTGTAGCTGGTCCGGAACTTCAGTTTACCGAGCATGGCCAGCAATTCCTTGTCGACTTCCGGGACGCCGGTCAGATAGGCGGCCTCTTCGCCGGCCTGACGAATGGTTTGCTCCATTTCTTCGTTGGTTTTGGCGACGACTTCCTCGACGCGCGCCGGATGAATCCGGCCATCCATGACCAACCGTTCCAGAGATTGACGCGCCACCTCGCGGCGGATCGGATCGAAGGAAGAAATCACCACCGCCTCCGGCGTATCGTCGATGAGCAGGTTGACGCCGGTTAAGGCTTCAATGGCGCGGATATTCCGGCCTTCCCGGCCGATGATACGGCCTTTCATCTCTTCGTTGGGTAAAGCGACGGAGCTGGTCATCAATTCCGAGGCGTGGCTGCCGGCATACCGTTGCACGGCCATCGTGACGATTTTCTGGGCGTCGCGTTCGGCGACATCGCGCGCCTGTGTCTGATAGCGCCGGATCAGGGCGCCGGTTTCCGACTGTAAATCTTTCTCGATAGCACCCATGATTTCCGCGCGCGCCTCTTCACGCGTTAACCGCGCCACACGTTCAAGGGAGGATTCCAGATCTTTTCTGTTTCGCTCCAGTGTTTGCGATGCCCGCTCGAATTCGGCCGCACGTTTTTCCAGGGCGGTCTCTTTCTCGGTGATTCCGTGTTCTTTCTTGTCCAGCAACGATACCTTGCGATCAAGATTGGTTTCGCGCTGATTGATCCGGTTTTCCAACGCCGCCATTTCATCACGGCGTGATTTGGTGTTTTTCTCGAACTCCTCGCGTAAACGAAGCATTTCCGCCTTGGCCGATAAGGCGGCTTCTTTTTTCGTGTTTTCGGCTTCGCGGCGCGCCTCGGCCAATAAACGGTCGGCGCTCATTTTCGATTCCTGCATGTTTCGTACAGCCAAAAATCCACGCAACACATATCCGGCCGCCAATCCGATCGCCAACGCCAACGCGATCCCTGTTATTATCCATACGATCATTTGTTTTGCTCCTTCCCGGGGGACACAAGATGGTCCCGATTCCGTTCTTTCATA
Source organism: PVC group bacterium (assembly GCA_003567575.1). GTDB lineage: Bacteria > Verrucomicrobiota > Kiritimatiellia > CAIKKV01 > PXCX01 > PXCX01. Next base: position 2,614 of record PWZG01000432.1, read on the forward strand.
TTCGTTCTGCTCCGGTCCGTTCGCCGCGGCATTACCGCCGATGCTGAACGTCCGGCATAAATTTCTTTTTCGGTGACCACCCAGTCCATACCGATATCGTGCGTGTCCGCCAAATCATCGTCAACAAGCTGGCATTCGAGCGCCAGTCCGATCGTCACGGCGCCGGCTGCCCATGGGGCGGCCAGAAACCGGTCGTAATGTCCGCCGCCGCGTCCCAAACGCGTTCCCGTCCGTGTAAATGCGCGACCCGGCGCCAAAATCACGTCCAATGCGACGGCAGGCGCCCACCGCGGCGTCACCGGTTCAAGCATACCGTAGGCGCCGCGATGCAACGGATCGTTTGCATGCCAGGCGGCAGGCACATAATGCCGTCGGCATCGATCGTATATCGGCAGATAAATCTCGCATTGGCGTTGACGACAGGCTTCTATCGGCAATGCCGTGGGAACTTCGCTGACCGTATTCATGTAAACCGCTATCCGGTGTGCCCTGCGCCATGCCTCGATGGTTTCCAGCGTCGCGGCAATACGCGAACCCGCTGCCTGCCATTCCAAAGTCGATACGCGGCATAACCGCTGCGTCATTTGGCGTCGCCATTGTGATTTACGTTCGGAAAACGTTACATCCGGCGTAATCGACGGTGATGGTGCGCCGGCGTGATGTTCCCGGCATGACGCAGCTCGTTTTGTGGTATCGGCGATCATGCGTTCGTCCCCTTTGAAATTGGCGGCGACGGTTGCGATTGCGGCGCGGTTGCCGTCTTATCATTTGCCGGTTTGCGCTGTAGCGACCAGCGCGCCATACGTTGGGCCATGACGTCTTCGTACCCGACGGACACCGGCTCGTAATAGACGGCATCGGTCGGAATATATTCCTGATCCACAAAATGGCCTTCATGATCATGAGCGTACTTGTATCCGGTATGGCCCAAACGTTTGGCGCCGCCGTAGCCGGTGCCGCGCAGCGGTTTGGGGACCGGCAGAGTGCGTCCATGGCGTACGTCGTCCATGGCTTTGTCAATCGCTAGATAGGCGGCATTACTCTTGGGAGCGCAGGCAAGATAGGTGGTGACTTGCGAAAGTGTGATCCGCGCCTCGGGCATGCCGATGAAATCGACCGCCTGCAAGGCCGATACCGCCATCAGTAGTCCGCGCGGATCGGCGTTGCCGATATCTTCCGATGCCAGGATAATCAGGCGACGGACAATGAAACGCGGATCTTCGCCACCGACCAGCATCTTGGCCAACCAATAGACGGCGGCATGCGGGTCGGATCCGCGCACGCTTTTGATGAATGCCGATATCGTATCGTAGTGACCGTCCTCATCACGGTCGTAGACGAGCGCTTTTTTCTGAATGGAATCGGCGGCGACCGACACGTCGATTCTTATGCTGCCGTCGTCTCCGGAGGGCGGTGTGGTCAGCGCTGCCACTTCCAGCGCATTCAGGGCGCGCCGTGCATCGCCATCGCAGACACGCGCCAAATGGCAAAGCGCTTCTTCGTCGGCATGCACCCGCCCCGACGGGCCGAGACCGGCGGCATCATCCAGGGCGCGCCGTAAGAGCGTGAGAATGTCATCTTCGCTTAACGGTTCCAGTTCGAAGACTTGCGAGCGCGATGTCAGCGGGCTGTTGACGAAAAAAAACGGGTTATGGGTGGTTGCACCGATGAGTACGACGGATCCGTCTTCGACATAAGGCAGCAAAATATCTTGTTGCGATTTATTGAAATGATGGATTTCGTCGATGAACAGCAGGGTGCGTTCATCTTCTCGCTGGTGCCGCATTTTCGCGGTCTCGAGTAGCCGTCGCA
>PWZG01000196.1 GCA_003567575.1 PVC group bacterium
CGCATGGCGTCGAACGGTGCGCGAAACGCATGACCTGGCGCAACGCGCACTGCCGAAAACCTGAACAAAATGCGACAACACGGGAAAATCAGGGATTTACAACGGCGGTATCTGGGTGTATCGAGATCGGCCTGAAATACTACGACGACGAAGAAGAGCGCGTCCGTTGGCGCGAGAGCTTTCCCGACGATCCCATTCCCGAGCACGAGGATCCGCCCTACGACCGTGACCGGCATCTGCCGAAACGGGATTACAGTTAAAGTCTTTGTCATGCTTCCGGGTGGCGTTCACAGACCCCGATCAAATGGATCAAGGAATCCGTCAGCGAAATCAAGAAGGTTGTTTGCAAGTATCCGGTTGTTGGTGCAGAAGGCGCGGTGCCGTTGCTGGAGAAAAGTGTCGGCTGTACACTTTTGTGTTGCGATGTGCACACAAACTGCGTTGCAATCGTCGCATCCCTCTCGCCCTGAAGTTTTGCCATAAGGGGCGAAAGCAGACTGCCGGTTCCAAGTTTGCTTGATCTCTGGTTTCGCCCCTTATGGCAAAACTTCAGTCTCTCGCCGGATAAGTTCGATAGCTCTTGACGGGAGCCTGGAGATTATCCATGGCGCACAGGGGATGCGCACAAGATTATTCCTCGCATACCCGCTACTTGGAACGTATTATGCTGTTAATTCGGGATATGAATTTATTTCAAAAACTTTCACTATAACGAGGAAATATTCTTATGCCGACGGATGACCATGAAAAACAGGCGGTAACAGGAACGGGACCGCGAACCGATTCGAAATTGGCGGCGTCGGACGATTTACGGGCCGTCAAGGATTTACACAGTGTCTACGAGACACTCAAGGCTGAAGTCGGTAAAGTGATTGTAGGTCAGGAACAGGCGATTGAACAGGTGATGATTACGCTGTTCTGCCGTGGTCATGCGTTGCTGGTCGGGGTGCCGGGCTTGGCCAAAACGTTACTGATCAGTACGTTGGCGCGCTCGCTGGATCTGTCGTTCAAACGCGTGCAGTTCACCCCGGATCTGATGCCCTCCGATATTACCGGAACCGAAGTGCTGGAAGAAGACCGCAGTACCGGGAAACGGATTTTCCGGTTCGTCCATGGCCCTTTGTTCGCCAATATGGTGTTGGCGGATGAAATCAACCGGACCCCGCCCAAAACCCAGGCGGCGTTGCTTGAGGCAATGCAGGAACGGATGGTAACCGTCGGTGAAAAGGATCATCTCCTGCCGGATCCGTTTTTTGTGTTGGCAACCCAGAATCCGATCGAGCAGGAAGGGACCTACCCGCTGCCCGAGGCCCAATTGGACCGTTTCATGTTCATGATCAGGCTGGATTATCCGTCGGCCGCGGAAGAGTTGGACGTCATGAAACGCGTCAGCGGTGCGTGGCAATCCGAGACACAACAGGTTTTGACCGGTGCGGATATCATTCGTTATCAGGGAATTATACACCGGGTACCGGCGGCGGATCATGTGTTTATGTACGCGCGCGAACTGGTGCGCAATACCCGGCCGGGACGCGAAAACGCCCTGGATTTCGTCAATGAATTGATCCAATGGGGCGCCGGTCCGCGTGCGGCGATTGCCTTGATGCTGGCGGCTAAAGCCCGGGCTGTTCTGATGGGTCGCTATCATGCCACGACCGAAGATGTACGTGAAATGGCAAGGCCGGTTTTACGGCATCGGATCATCCCGACATTTAATGCCGAAGCGGCCGGGATCGAGACCGACCAGATCGTGGATCGTCTGGTCGAAGACAACGAACGCCAAATGGGCAGTGAAGAGCAAACCGTCAGATCGGTGACGGATAATGAATCGTGATCAAACGGCAGTCAATGACGATGCCTACACCTTATGACATTACCGCTGCCACATCCCTGCTGGATGCTGATGCTCTGACACGGTTGCGGCGGCTGGAACTTATCGCAAGGGATGTGGTCGAAGGCTTTGTCAGCGGGCGCCATCGCAGTCCGACCAAGGGTTTTTCTTCCGAATTCGCCGAGCACCGCGAATACAGTGCCGGCGACAATTTACGCGATCTGGATTGGCGTATCTACGGGCGGACCGATCGGTATTACGTCAAACAATACATCGAGGAAACCAACCTGCGTGCCACCCTGCTGGTGGATGCTTCGGGTTCGATGGCCTACCGCGGCCGTCGCGCACAGCAGCGCGACGGCCAGCCACTGAGTAAATTCGAATATGCGCGTTATCTGGCTGCCTGTCTGTCATATCTTTTAATCAATCAACAGGATGCCGTCGGCCTGGTAACGTTTGACACCGATATTAAGCGTTATATCCCGCCGCGCAGTCGTCGCAGTCATCTGCGGTTTCTGCTCGATGAACTGAACCGGACCGAAGCCGGCGGCGAGACTGCGTTGGCGCCGATTCTGCATGATATCGCCGAGACAGTCCATCGGCGCGGGCTGATGATTATTATTTCGGATTTATTCGGCGACCCCGCGGATTTGATCAAGGCCTTGCAACATTTCCGGTTCAAGAAACATGAAGTGATTCTCTTTCACTTGATGGCCGAGGAGGAATTGGTTTTTCCCTTCGAACGATGGAGCGAGTTTACCGATTTGGAGAATCCCGACCGCCGGATATTGATTGATCCACCGGCCATTCGTGCCGTCTACCTTAAGGAAGTGCGCGGTTTTATCGATAAACTCCAATCCGCCTGCGGCCGGATGCGTATCGATTATGTGCAGATTTCAACACGCCTGGCGTTTGATACCGCACTCTCCAATTATCTGGTACATCGCCGGCGTCTGGCCGCTGTTGCCGGCCGTGGTGGAGGCGGCGGATAAAATGACGTTTTTGAATGCAACCATGTTGTTCGGTTTGACGCTGGTGGCGTTGCCGGTATTGTTGCATCTGTTGAACCGGGGCCGCGGTCATACCGTGCCGTGGGGGGCCATGGATTTTCTGCTGCGCTCGATTGCGTTGCGGAAGCGGCGTATCCGGATAGAAGAAGCCTTGTTATTGGCGTTGCGATGTTTGTTGCTGGTTTTACTTGTGCTGGCGATGGCGCGACCGTTTCTCCCCAGTCGCGGGAATGTTTCCTGGCTGGTGTTGGTGCTGATGTTTGGCACGGCAGCGATTTTCGCCGGTATGGCCGGCGCGCTCTGGGATCAAAGGCGGGCACGCCGGATATTGGTATCGGCGTCCATCCTGTTGCTTGCCCTTGCCGTAACCGGGACCGTAATGGAACGCTGGTTACAGACGCGCTGGTGGAGTTTCGGGGGCGGTGAACGTGATCTGGCGATTCTTGTGGATGGATCCGCGGCGATGGCCTTGCCGTACGACGACAACCATACCCTGTTCGAACAGGCGATGACGGAAGCGCGGGAATTGGCTGACGGCATACGGCCCGGCGATACGGTGGTGGTTATGATCGGCGCCTCCGCACCGATTCCGTTGATCGCGCGCCCGACATCCGACCGTCGTGAAATCGCCGCCGCCTTTGACGGCGATCACCGCCATCCGCCCGGGGGACGGTTTGCGGTGGCCGAGACGCTGAATGCCGCCGTTACCGCGCTGGCTAAAGGAAGTAACCCGCATAAGACCATGATTCTTGTCGGCGCCGGGCATCGTGCCGGATTGATTCCCGAGCAGAGCGCGCAATGGGATTTCCTGGTCAACCGGATGGAAGCTCTTTTGCCGGCGCGTCCCGATTTGATGTATCGTCGTTTGCAACCCCAAACCGGCCGCGAAATCCGGAATCTGGCCGTGTCGCCTCCCCGCTTGTCCCGTCGCCTGGCCGATACGGCACGCCCGATTCGGATTGAAACCGAGATCGTCAACACCGGGGTTGCCGCACTGTCGCCCGGTCGGGTCGAGTTAACGATCAACGACGAAAAAGTCGATCAACGCGCGCTGGCGGCAGAGATTCCCGCCGGTGCCGCGGAAACCATTATGTTTACCCATCAGTTTACCCAACCCGGTCCGCACCGTGTCATGGTATCCCTGACCGCGGAAGATGATATCGCGGCCGACAATACCGCCGTTCGAATTGTTCATGTGGAGGATCGACTGCCGGTCCTCATCGTGGACGGGGCGCCGGCTACCCGCCGCCTGCGCAGCGCGGCCTCGTTTGTAACCATTGCACTCGATCCGGCCGAAGATGAACACGATGGGTTGTTGCGCCGGGTCTGGGCATTTGCGCGCGGCGACAGCAATGAACCCGAACCTGTAACATCAACCGAACGCGCCAACCTGGTCCAGCCGGATGTCCGGTCGATCACGGATCTGGGTGCGATAACCGATCTGCGCAAGTACCGCGCGGCGATCCTGGTCAATGTACCGCTTCTGCCGGATGAGTTTGTGTTCCGGCTGGCGGATGCAGTGCGCCAGGGGCTCGGGTTATGGATCGTGCCGGGCCATTTGTCGCGTGCCGAACATTTCGACCAGTGGCGTTCCGCGGCCGGTGAACCGTTATGGCCCGCCGCGCCGGACGATCGTGTTACGCTGGGTAGGCATCCGGTGGGACCGCAAATTCGCAGTTTTACGCATCCGGCGCATCGGTTGCCGGCGCGTGACCGTCATTCCGATGCCGATGCCTTGCGCGTGCGTGCCTATTGGCGCCTGAAACCCGATGTTAACGATCCGAATGTGCGTAAGGCGGGGATTTTGCTCAACGGCGATCCGTTTATGCTGGAACGTAGTTTCGGTAAGGGCTCGGTCATGATGTCGGCGTTCATGCTTGATCGTCAGGACAGTAATCTACCGTCGCTTAAAGCTTTTGTTCCCCTGGTTCACGAAACTCTGTATTATCTGGTTGGCGCAACAATGCCGGACGACAACACGCAACCGGGCCGTGAATTCACGACCACCGTGGCTTTCGATCCGCGGCAGCCGGCTGATGCCGGCGCGCAAAACGGTCATCGATCGGAGCCGCTGACCGTTCCCGTCGTAGCGCCGTCGGGCCGTGAACTCAGCGGTCGTATCGTGCCGGTGACGGACGGGCTGCGGGTGGTTTGTGCGGATACCGTCGAACCCGGTTTATACCGTTTGGAGTTACCGCCCGAACTGGCTGAACGCAGCGTTTCCAATCGCTTGGCCGGCATGTCACTGTCGTTTGCGGTCCTGTCCGATCCGTATGCTGCCGTCATTGAACCGTTGACGGAATCTGACGAACGGCGGTTGAACGAGTATCTGACATTTTTCGTGGCCGATAGCGCCGATCATCTGTCGATGGTGTTGGCGGAAGAAGTTCCCGGCAATGCTTTGTGGCCTTGGTTTATGGTGGCCGCGCTGACGGTGTTTCTTGGCGAAATCGCCGTTTCACGGTTGATTACCCTGAGCCGACAGACCGATGCCGCCGCGCCGGTGGCCTTCGATGCCGGCTCTTCTGACGCGAGCGAATTCAAAAGTAAAGTGGCACAATGGTTTCCGAATCGTCCAACTTGATTTTCCTATCCGGCCTGCCGGTCTGGGGCAGCGCGCTTACGGCCGTTGTGGCCGCCATGTTATGGTGGGCGGTACATTTCGTCGGCCGCCATCCCGGCCGTGTGTTCAGCGGCCGTCGCGCCGCGATCGCCGGCTGTTTTATAGGTTTCGTGGCTTTGGCGGCGACCCTGCAGGCCTTGCAATGGCGGCTTGTGTATACAACCCGCTGGCCGTTATGGATTCCCGCCGGACTGGGGGCGCTGGCCGTCGAGGGATGTCTCGCACTGTATGCCGTGGAAGGGCGCGTGGTGCGTCGTCCCGCCGTGCGCCGCTTGCTGAGCGGATGCCGTATCGGCCTGGTTCTGCTGCTGACACTGATGCTGGCGCAACCTGTCGTGGTGACGGAACGCAAACAATCGATTGACCGCTACGTCGCGATCATTGTCGATGATACCCCATCCATGAGCATTGCCGATACGCCGATGACGGTGATGGAACGTCTGCGATTGGCCGAAGCGCTGGGCCGGCCGTACAGTGCGCGACCCTACCGGATCGATGATGCCCTGCTGAGGTTACGCCTGTCGAAAGAGCGTTTGACCGCCCAAACCGAATGGCTCGATTCGCTGCGGAACATGCCGGAAGACGAGCGCGCCAAACAACTGGAAAGCGAACGCGGCCGCTTGCACGCATTCTTTAACGATCAGGATGAAAAACTGCGTGATGCCTTGCGCGCGATCAATCAGGCGCACGAACTGGCCGTAACGATCGACGGACCCCATGGCGAATTGACAACGTTGAAGACGCGATTGGAGCAAACGATCATCGGGCCACTGACCGAATTGACCGCTAAAACAAGACCGGAAAGTATGCCGATTCGTTGGTGGCGCTATTTCCGGGAACGGGGCGATCGTCGCGAGCCGGTCGCGGAACCGGCCGAGCCCGAGACGGCAATTCTTTCCCTGGCTAACGATACCGGCGCCGTAACCAACGGGACCGATCGCGTCGAAATCGCCATGGCCACGATTTACGATTCGACACGCCGTACCCTGACGGAGACCATTGACGGGCTGGATGATATATACGCTGCCTTACAGCATGTCGGGGAAGCCTTGGACGACGCCTTTTACCGGCATTTGGATGACTCCGCGCGGGCGTCAATCGATCAGGTACTGCAACAAGCGCGTGACGCCGTGGCGCGCGATTTACTGCTGGGATCGCCCGACGCCGATACGGAAATCGCCCGAACCGGTTTTCTGCAACGACTGACGGCGACGCATCCCGTCAAATTTTACCGGATGGCCGAAGGCATCGAATCCAGAGATATTGAACAATGGCGTACCCTGGTCGAGTCAGCCCGACCGTCACCTGCCCACGGGAACGATTCCGTGTCCGATACCCGCGACGGCGGCACGAATGCCGTATCATCCGTTGATGAGCCATTCATGCAGACAATCGAAGCCGACATATTCAGAGAGTTAATCGCGCGGGAAAAAGAACTATCGACACGAGGCCGGCAAACCGATTTACGGGCTGCCCTGGCGCACGTGGCACGCGATATTCCTTCGGAACAACTCGAGGCCGTAATCCTGGTCAGTGATGGACGCCATAATGCCGACGGATCGCCCGAAGAACCGGCACTGCGTTTCGGTATGCGCGGTATTCCCGTTCATCCGGTGATCTTCGGCGCCTCCACTGCGCCGGTGGATGCCGCGATTGTAGCCGTCGATGCGCCCGATACGATTTTGTCGGGTGACCGCGCCCGTTTCGCGGTGGAAGTGCGTCTGGACGGTTTGACCAACCGGACGGTCGATATCCGCTTAATCAACGACAAGCAGATTGTCGATACCCAAACGGTATCGCCGGATTTCGACGGTGAACGGCAACGGGTGGATTTGGTCGACCGACCGGACCGCATCGGACTGAATCATTATCGAATCGAATTGGATTTCGATGCGCAGGAAGCCGTGGCAACCAATAATGTATACCGGACATCGATCAACGTCTCTGAAGATCCGGCGTACTTGCTGTTGATCGAAGGGCGCCCCACCTGGGAGTTCCGCTATCTGAAAAACCTTTTTTCAGGACGTGATCCCTGGACCCGCCTGCAATATGTTTTGCTTGATCAGCGTACGATCCCGGGGGAACCGGAAAGGAAAATCATTCCGGCAAGTGTTAAGCGCGTAGGCGGTGAAGATGCTGAAATCGAGGCCACGGCATTACCGGAGAGCATCGAGGAATGGCTCAAATTCGATGTGGTGATTCTGGGCGATGTCGATCCCGATCACTTCGATAATACGGATTGGGAAGCCTTAACCACCTTTGTGACCCAGCGGGGCGGGACGTTGATCGTACTGGCCGGACCACATGCCATGCCGCATGCCTACGAACCGGGACCGTTGCGTGACCTGTTGCCGGTCCATCCCTTGCGAACCGAACGCGCGCTGATGCGCGGACCGGAACGCGAATTTCAATTGCAATTAACTTCTGACGGCGAAGCCGACCCGATGCTGCGCTTGGCAGCGGATCCGTTCGAAAACCAGGAGGTTTGGGCCGGTATGCCGCCCATTTACTGGCGTCAACCGGTGGTCAGGGTTCGCGAAGGCGCCACGGTTCTCGCCTATGCCGCGCCGCCGGAGATGCCGGATTTTATGCGGCAATCGGCGGCTGACCCCCAAAGCGCGGAGCGGCAACGCGATTTTCAGCGTCAGCATGCGCTTATTACCCATCATCATGCGGGGTTGGGCAACGTCTTGTTTATGGGGTTTAATCATACCTGGCGTTTGCGTTATCGTACGGGGGATACGTTTCATCATCGGTTCTGGGGTCAAATCATGCGCTGGGCGACGGCGTATAAAATGCCGTTCGGTACGGAACACATCCGCCTGGGAACCGGTCAGGCACGCTATTCGCCGGACGAACCGGTGCGTATCCGGGTACGCCTGTTGCAAAGCGATCACGCACCGTTCATTGCGGATGATGTCGCCGTCGTGATTCGGCGTGAGTCGAAACTTGTCGTACGCCGGGAGATGCGTTATCTTGAAGGATCACCCGGAATCTACGAAACCGAAATCAACCCGCTCGAGCCCGGAACTTATCACGTCGGTTTGGAAGCGCCCGTGGCTGAAGACTTAATGGATGCGTTCAATACGATGATCGAGCAAACCCCTCCGGCTTTCACGGTCGCTTCGGGTATCGGACCGGAATGGATAGATTTGACGCCCGATCGCGGATTGGCCGGCCGTATGGCGGCACTGACCAGCGGAACACTGACTGAACCGCACGGTATCCATGGATTACTCGATACGCTGGGACCCGGCCGCATCGAACGGACGGAACGCGAACAATGGAATTTATGGAATTCGTGGCTCATGCTGGGATTACTGGCCTTACTGGCCGGTACGGAATGGTTTTTCAGAAAACGGGAACGCTTACCGTAATCGAAGGAGGACGACAATGAAGCAAACGCCGATGGAATCCCGTCAGGCATCCGCCGATGCGGTTTCCTCCGAAATGACGGCGGCACTGGAATTGATGATCCGGCGGGTTCGCCGACTGATCGTGTTAAGGGGTCTGTCGCTGGTGATCCTGACCTGGCTGGCCGGCTTGGCGGTCGCCATGACGATTGACGGGGTTTGGGTGATTTACTCGAACTGGTCGCGTTGGGGACTGTCCCTGATCACGTATGGACCGGCCGCCGCGATTGCGGTCTGGAGTCTGTTGCGACCCTTGTCGCAAACCTTGACCCCGGCGGGACTGGCACGCGTAATTGAACGCCGGCATCCCGAATTGCATGAACGAATCAGTTCCGCGGTGGAATTGTTGGCTGCCGTCGATACGCCGCAAAGACACGGTTCCGCGGCCTTGATCCGTGCGTTGGGCGAGGCGGCATCGGCGGATATCCGGCATGTCGATCCGAGGGTGGAAATCTCGATTCACAAGGTTGCCCGCTACCTGGCCGCTTGCGCATCGGCATTGTTGGTTATCGTGGCGATAACCCTGGCCTGGCCGTCTACGGCCGGACGGCTGGCTCTACGCAGCGCCTTGCCCATGCTTAACCTGCCCAATATTCATGCCGGACACTTGACGGTCGAACCCGGCGATACAGTCATGTTGCGCGGTGACCGTTTACGGGTGGCATTGACTTCGACCCGCGCGAAGCTGCCGGATGCGCGTCTGATACTCGAGCATGCCGACGATCGGCGGGAAACCGTGGTCATGAACCGTATCCCCGGCGGCGATTCGAAAAAAACCCGTTTCTCGATCGTTACCGAACCGTTGAATACCGATGTCAGATACCGTATTCGCGGCGGGGATGCGGTAACTCGCGCTTACCAGGTTACCGTTACATCACGTCCCGAAGTTGAATATCTCGATGTCAGTTATCACTACCCGGCTTATACCGAACGTGAAAGCAGCCGTACGCGGGTTGTTCACGGCGATATCCGGGCCGTGACCGGTACCGAGGTCGATGTCCGGGCCACATTCAATAAACCGGTCGCCGGCGTCACGCTGTTCATCGATGGATATGCCGTCGCAAAAAAAACCATCGCTGCACCGGCACGGACACCCGCCCGCGACACGCCCAAGAAACCGTTGCACGCTCATGAAGCGGCCGAAAAATCAACCCCTGCCGCAACCGGCGCGCCGGACGAACCGCACGGCGGCGATGACCGTCCGCGAATCGATCCGGAGAAGTTGCGCTTACGGCAACCGGATGCCGATGTTGCCGTGTTCCGGCTGCAACTCAAGCCCGGCATGCAAACCGTCTGGAGAATTGAAGGCACCGATGAATACGGGTTTACCGGAGGAACCCGCGATTCGATGCTGTATGCCGTCGCCGATGCCGTTCCCGAGGTCAAACTGACCCATCCGACCGAGGATCAATTGAGGTTACGCGCCACCGATCGCTTCAATTTAGGGTACACGATCATCGATGATTTCGGGATCGGACTGGCCGGTCTGATCCTCGAAGCCGATGGCCGGCCGTTGCCGATCCGGCGGTTGCCGTTGTCGGGAACAACCGCCGCCAACCGGAATCTACAAGGGGAACTGACCCTTGATCTGGGCGAACTGCCGTTGCAGCAAAGTCAACGCCTGACGCTCCAACTGCGTGCTCGAGATCTGCGCAGCGAGCCATTCGGCGGTCCCCAGGTCGGCAAATCACGGATTCTCGTAATCGATCTGGATGATACCGCCCGGCCATACCGCGAACAGGTTCTCGAGCAGCATACCCAACGCTTGCGGCAGGCCTTGACCGAAGCGCGTGATGCAATCGCGAAAACCCGGCAACCGCTTACGCGACTGGAACAAGCGCTTCAACAACCGCAAACCGACGATCGCACCATCCATGAGACGACCCGGCGCGCCTTGAGCGCCATCGAAGACGTCGATCACGCGTTGGAGATAACCGCTGAAATAATGCAGGACGGTTTTTACGACGGGTTACGCCAACCGTTGACCGAGGACGCCGGTGCGGAGGTGATCCATGCCGCGGAAACCGTCTCCCAGATACCGGTAGCCGACGATCGTGAGACTCAGACCGCGATGACAGCCGAGGCGGATGCCGCATTGGATCGCGCCGATACTGCCCTGGAATCTATGACCGAACAACTGGATGCGATGCATCAGGCGCTGGAACATGCGCTGGCAACCCGGGACTTGGCCGAGCGTCAGGCGGATATGGCGGCAGCCATGGCGCCACGACAGCGGTGGTTGGATGACCCGCCACCGCCACCGGATACGCGGTTTACGGAAGCGTTGATGCAGGAACCGGAAGCGACGCCGCAGGATTCGAAAGATTTACAGAAATTATCGGCCGCGGAAGATTCTCTGGAACATCTGCGGAAACGACAGCAAACCCTGGTCGACGAACTGGCCGCCATGATTGAAAGCATCCCCGATGCCCGCCGGATCGCGACTGAACACATGCGCGAAGATGTTGCGCGGCTCAGTGACGATATCGCGCGTTTACACGAACAACATGAAACCATGCGTCTTCAAACCGAGGAATCCAAACAAAAGACTGCCGAGTGGGAGACCGCCGCCGAAGCGTTGGCCTCGCAATTCGCGGCGTTATCCGAAGCACACAGCGATTTACTCTTGCCGCAACCGACCGTTTCGCCGGCTGATATCGCGAGCGACCTGGAAGCCGGACGTCTGCAGCAGGCGGCCGAAAAGATCGATACTCTCGCTGACGATCTGGCGCAACGACGCGAAATGCTCGAACGCGAACAACGCACGGAAGAACTGGCGGAACAGGTTCGCGAGTTGACGCAGGAACACGCGGCCCGCTTGCGACGTTTTAGCGATCCGCCGGCAACCGCAACCCGCGCGGAGGAAGACGATCCCGCCAACGACCATGCGGCATTGGCCGCTTTGGCGGACCGCTACGACGGGTTGGCCGAGGATGCGCAACAGGCCACGCCGCTGGCGCAACAGGCGTTCTCGCTTTACAATCCGGCCGACGATTTGCGGGCCGCCTTGCCGTCGGAGGACGAGGCATCTGATGCCGTAACCGGTCAACCGGAGGCGGCGGCTGAAACAGCGCGTGACAAGGCAACCCGACTGCGCGCAGCCTTGGAGGCCGCGGTTCAGGCCGCAAAAGCGGAACGTCTGGCCGAACGGTTTGATGCCGTGACCGAGGAACTGGACGCGATGGAAAACCTGTTGGCTCGCTCGCATGATTTGGCCAAACGTATGGAGCAGGCGCTCGATCCCTGGCAGCAAACGCTGGATACCGCCAAGGCACAGGCCGCCGAACAGACGGATGCGATTCAACGCCGACGGAAAGCGTTGGCGGACGATGCGCAAGCATTACTCGACCAAATGCGCGATCATCCGGTCGCCGGTCCCGCGGTTACGGATACATTGCAACAGGCCTTAACGCCACCACCGGATCGGTTGCCGTCGGAGGAGTCGCCACCGTCAGCCGCGATTGACGCGCAACGAGTCGCGCATGCCGCCGAGGAAACACGGCGCGCAGCGGATACCGTCGAGACGCAAGCCGCACAAACACAGGAACGTGCCGATGCCATGGTTCAGCGCGCACGCGATGCGTTGGATGACATGGAGGGCGTGGCCGATGACGTTTTGCAGCGTGAAGCCCGTTGGCGTCTGGAAGAAGCCGAAGAAACACGCGAACGCGATCTTCGCCGCGTTGAAGACGCCCAGGACATGGCCGGGCGACTCAAGCATCTGGCCAATGATTTGGATGAAATCGCCGGCGATGTCAGTGCCGCCGAAGCACAACATGCCGCCATCGCGACAGATCGCGAGCGGGCTGCCGAAGCACAAACCCTGGCGGAAGCAGCCTCCCGGCGGGCCGAGGCCGCGGAGCGCGCCATCGATCGATTACGCGAAAAACAAGCCCGTCTGGAAGAACAACAGGAAGCCATGCAGACCGATATCGACGCGTTACCGGCGCCCGATACCCATCGTATGGCCCGTTGGCAAAAGGAAAAAAGCGTGCCGGCTGCCGCCGAAGCTTTACAGGCGCTGTCGCAAACCGCCGCCGACCTGGCACAACGCCAGACTGAATTGGCCGACGCGATGGCCGAAACACAGGCAGATCAGGAAGCACTCCACCGCCGGCCCACCGAAATGCGGGAACCACCCACCGCGGCGGAACCACCCACCGCGGCGGAACCTGTCGCCGCGGTTGCCGACGCCGCGCCGCCGGACGTGGTGGACACCGAGCGTGAGACGCTCGAAAAAGTTCAAGCCCTCGAAACCGGTATGCGGGAATTGGCTGAAACACAACGGGCACTGGCCCGCGATACACGCGAAATCAAACAACAGGCCGCCGAATTGACGGCCGATACCCGGCCGATCCCGTTGCCGCAACCCGAACAGTCCATGGATCGCGCCGCACGCGCCCTGGAGTCGGGCGACCCAAAAACGGCACAGGAAGCGGCCCGCCAAGCGGTCGAAGAACAAGCCCAATTGGCCGAAACCCTGGCCGCCCGGGCAGCCACCATGCCGCCGGATAAACGGATGGCCGCCGCACAACCGTCTGCACCGGCTGATCCTGACCCGGTATCGGACACCGCCACAGCGGCTGATGAGACGACAGCCGCGCCGGGGATCGATGACCCGGCCCGCTTGGTCGACACGACGACGGCCGCGCCGGCACCGGACGAACTACCGTTAATATCGAGTCCGCCCGAACATCAGGTCGCGTTCGATCAGGATGACATCGGCTCGGATCACTTCGATCAAGCACGTATTCCCGAAGACAGGGACGTTCCGTCGTCCGATTCCACGACCCGCAAGATGCCGAGGCCGCCGCCGTTGCCCAGGGAAACCGGCGTTTCTCCTTACCTCCCGGCATTAACGGAAAGCGATCTGGAAGCCGCCCGCCGCGAATTCGCGGAATTAAGCGCGATGCCAGTCGACAATCGAGACTATTCTCCAGACAGGCATGGCCATGCAATGGAGGAACCGCCGCCTCCGCAAAGCGAAAGTCCCGCCAAAACAACCATGCCGTCGGAAACCGGCATGACGGCCGACGATCCTGACCGTGTATTCGCGGCGGCCGAATCCGTCGCGGACGGACAAACGGCGCAACCTTCCGACCCATCCGTTGCCGCGGAGGAAACGTCGCAGCAGACGATGGCGCCCCAAACCGCGGCAACCCCGCCATCCGGCGTCGAATCATCAACCGCGATGCCGGCGGCGGACCGGGAACAGGATCCACAACCAAGAGAACCCGCACAGCCAATGGCCGACGCACCGGCACCCTCAACCCCGCATGGGTTGGCGCCCGAACCCGGCACGCATCGAACGGTTATGGACGAACCGGGCATGGCGTCCGGCTCGCCGCTGGACGACCTGCAACCTGGCGTTATAGCCGAACGGATACGCCGGATTGAGGAACGTCTAGACACGCAACAGCGTGTCGCGGAATCGTTGCCGGCACATTCCGGCTGGCGCCAAATCCCGGAAAACCAAACCGTTCCGCCGGAAACAATCGACCGGTTATTCGATCAGATACAGCAATTGGATGGCTTGGCGCCGCGTTTCCTGCCGCGGGGCCAAATGCCTGACGGGTTGCGTCGGCAACCTGCCGGCGATGATGAAGCGCAGGAGATTGAAACCATATTGCCGCGCATGGCGAGCCATGCCCAGGCATACCATGATGTCTTGACGGGACTTGATCCGGATACGCTGACGCCGGAGGCGGCCGCCGAACATCGGGCGTTGGCCGAGGCCCTGCAATACGCCGGACGTGCCTCGCTGGACGGCGATCCGCGCGATGCCGAAGAAGCCGCCCGACGTATGGCCTTGACGGCTGAAGCAGCGCGAAAACGTGTGGAAGCCATGGGTTTATCGGTCGAACCGCGTCTCGCAGAGCGTGTTGACGACGACGATCTGTCCGACGAGGCCATGCGCCGCCTGGGCTTGCCGGTCTCCGATTGGTTGCGGTTGCCGGGCGAATTACGCAGTGAAGTCATGCAAGCCCGGCCCGCGCAAGGTCCGGAAGAATACCGGACCTTGATTAAACGGTATTTCAGTGATATTGCGAGGGAACGCGAAACGGAGTAAGAGTAACGGTTCAGGACCACCTTGTCTTGGATTACAGGTTGAAGGAGTAAAAGAACACGGTGCAACAGAAATGTTTATATCCCGACACGCGACACGCGACGTATAAATTATTCGGTGCTTATCTTGTCCTGGCGCTGATCGGTACTTTGTTCGGGCCGACCGTCGTGCCGGTACGAAGCGATGTATTGGACGAAATCGATCGGAAATATCATCAGCCGATCGGTGAGGCGGTCGATCGCGGGTTGGCATCGCTGGCCGCCGGACAATTGCCGGACGGCGCATTCGACAACACACACCCGGCCGTGGGGGCGGCCCTCGGGGTCATGTCCTTTCTGGCCAAGGGATATTCACCCGGTATCGGACCGTATGGCGATGTGATCGATCGCGGTATCGATCGCGTTCTGGAATCGCAACGCGACGACGGTATGTTGGCCGCCGAAGGCAATATGTACGGACACAGCGCGGCAACTCTGATGCTGGCCGAAGTCACCGGCATGCTCGATCCGCAACGTCAGGAACGCGTCGACGAGGCGCTGGGCAAGGCCGTCAAACTGTTGCTTGACGCGCAACGAATCAATAAATCCCCGCAACATCAGGGAGGATGGCGATATCAACCCAACAGTAACGACAGCGATATGTCGTTGACCGGTTGGGCGTTCATGGCGATATGGGCCGCACGTAATGCCGGTTACCCGGTGCCGCGTCAGGCCATTGATGATGCCGTCGAATATATTATGCGCTGTCACCGCGAACAGGACGGTGGATTCGCATACATGCCAGGCAGAGGTTCATCCGCGCCGCTGGTCGGGATCGGCGCCCTGTGCCTGACCCTGGCCGACCGCCATCCCGACGAGGTCAAGACCGCCGCCGGTTTCATTGCCCGGCATGATATAGGTGCCGGCCGTTTTTATTATAATGTTTACTATAGTGCGCAAGCCATGTTTCAATTGGGCGGAGAGTATTGGGAAGAATATGCGCCGCGCCTGTATGAAACCGTCCTGGCCCGCCAACAACCCGATGGTTCGTTCAGCCGCGACCAGGATTCCGGTCAGGCCTACGCGACGGCCATGGCTATCCTGTCACTGACACCCACCTTCCGGCAATTACCGGTTTATCAACGATGATTCAATAAATTCACATCCTTCCATTAAAAAGAAAGGCGACTCATGCAGAACGCGCTCCAACCAACATCGATTCTTGATCGTTACCATCCCGCCCGCCGGTTTCTACCGTTACTGCCGCTCATCGCCTTGCTTGCCGCCGGCGGCGTCGGCTGTGGACGGCGGCCGGACACCGAGCGCTTTTTCGATTACGGTACCGGTAAAGTCAATCTCGATCGGATTACCTATATCACACCCCGGATCAAAGTCGGGATTGATGATTTCCCGCTGACCGATGCCGGGATCGAAACGGTAATTGGCCATTTACACGATGGACGCTGGTCGTATTTCGATGTGCAAGCCCAGATATTTTTCGACGAATTCGTCTGGCGGGTGTTCAGATCCGAGACCTTCGACAAAGACGAAAACCCGCTGACATCTGACGATATCGACTCGATTGAACGCGAATTGCGATCCGCGCTGCGTCGCTATCAGGCCATCCAATAGGCCGGCGTTTTTCGTCCGGATCGCCATCGGGCATCAGGAACACTAATTGGAACAAAAAAGTAAGGAGAACAAATATGAGCGAATCGGACCGCTATACTCAAGCCGTTTACCGTCGTTGTGGTCGCAGCGGTTTAAAACTACCGCTGATTTCACTGGGATTATGGCATAATTTCGGTGATGTTGACCGATACGACAATAGCCGACAGATGATCCTCGAGGCGTTTGACCTGGGAATCACGCATTTCGATCTGGCCAACAATTATGGTCCGCCCCCCGGTTCGGCCGAGCGGACATTCGGCCGTGTGTTGCGCGATGATCTCGCTTCCTGGCGTGACGAGCTGATCGTCTCGACCAAGGCCGGCTTCCGGATGTGGCCGGGACCGTACGGCGAATGGGGTTCGCGCAAGAATCTTTTGGCCAGTCTGGATCAGAGTCTGAAACGGATGGGCTTGGAGTATGTAGATATCTTTTATTCACACCGGCCCGATCCAGAGACACCGATGGAAGAAACCATGGGCGCTTTGGATACCGCCGTACGAAGTGGAAAGGCCCTGTATGCCGGTATTTCAAATTATGCTCCCGACCAGACGCGGGAAGCGGTTAAATGCTTGCAAGCCGCGGGAACACCCTGTTTAATTCATCAGCGTAATTACAGCCTGTTCAATCGTACGGCCGAGGAAGGTCTTTTGGATGTGCTGGAAAATGCCGGAATGGGGATGATCGCATTTTGTCCGCTGGCACAGGGCCTGCTAAGCTCACGTTATATTGATGGTATTCCAGCCGATTCACGGGGTGGCAAGCCGGGGACCTTTCTGAAACCGGAAAAAATTACGCCCGCCGCGGTCGCCAAGGCCCGGGCACTGAATGCTGTCGCGCACGAGCGCGGGCAGACACTGCCGCAGATGGCGCTGGCCTGGGTATTGCGCGATGCTCGCATCACCAGCGCTCTGATCGGGGCCAGCCGGCCGGAACAGATTCGCGAAAATGCCGCGATCCTGCGTAGCGAACCACGGTTTACCCAGGAAGAATGTGCCCGTATCGATACGATTACGCGCTAAGGCGGGCTTCGCCCGCAACCCGGAGATCAGAGGTCAGGAAAGAGAATTGCCAGCGTAGGGCAGGACGTCCCGGACCGCCCCGGATACTGGCTTGCGAAACTTTGGATCGTGCGTCCGGGACGTCCGCACGTACGGCTGAACTCCGCCAAAAACATTACGAGTTGCGCGGCAGCGCCGGCCCCAACGTGGCCGGCTACAGAAATGGCACTGTAGCCGCGCACGTTGGGCGCGGCCGGACTGAGAGAACAGGAGAAATCCGGTGGACGACTACGGATTACGAGGAGAGAAATCCCAATCAGCTTGCCATCCTTAGTCGTCGTCCGTTATTTCTTCCCTGAAAAATCAGATCGTGCACACGATCTGAGGCCACACTCGTTTGAGAGAACAGGGAAAACCTGGGCGGAAATCTTCGGGGGGCGAGAACGATGAGTAAACTACCATTCGCCCACCGATTTGCGGCCGCTGTAGGACGGGATGCCATCCCGTCC
>PWZG01000555.1 GCA_003567575.1 PVC group bacterium
TGCAGCGCGTCGGCCAGGTAGAGCCGGTACGCTCCGCCAACGGCTTGATCCCGGTCATGCGGAGGATGGACCACGACTTCCGACACGTCACGGGAATGACCAAGATCGCAGATAAATAGATCCGGCCGGTCGGCGGCGACCGGCCAAGCCGTGCGCCGGTTGCGGTCGAGCGCCAGACCGGATTGAGCCGGGGCGCCGCCGGCATAAACCACTTTTGGAACGATGGCTTTCGCCAGCCGTCCATCGGCATGCAAAGCCAGAGGGGTACCGTCCGTTTCGCTGAAGCGCAGCGCCATGACGGGTGTCCGCCGGTCAACCGAAACTTCTACCAGTAACCGGTGTTCGCCCGGCTTAAGCTCCAGTTCCGTTCGTTCCTGGTCCTGCGCCGGCGCGCGTCGCGCCAGCCGGTTGACCAATTTTTCGCCATTGAGCCACACGCGCAGTGAATCGCTGCCGCCGGTCCACATGACGACCCGGCGATTCGTGTCGCTGCGAATCCGGCGCACGCCATATAGCGCGACCTGACGTGATGGCGCTCCATCGACATGCCTATTCCAGCTCATCAAGGGACCATCTCCGCCGCGCAACGGCGTATCGAGCGCCGCTGCGGTAATCCGTTCCAGCTCGGCGGCGTCGCAATCCACGAATGCCACCGGTCCGTCCCACTGATGGTATAGCGGCGAAAAATGATATTGATCAACGTAGGGTGGCGCAATGATGTGGCCGTCGGCGTCCGCGAAGTCGAGCATTGCCAGTGCCACCGCGTCCTTACCGCCGGGCCATGCAATTCCGACAAAGCGGCTGCGTTGCGAGGGAAAACCGTCGTGGCCGGTATCGATCTCGATTGGCGTTGCTAGGGGACCAAACCACGGTTCCGGGTCGCCGGCCAGATGCCGGATATCATCAATCAGGGGTTGCACTTCATGTTGGCGCACGTCGGCAACGGCACGGATATGCGGCAGCTTCGTATCGACGGCGCGTTCCGCGACGACGCCCAGTAAATCATCCACCCGTTCCTGGCGGGTCTCGATGGCCTGGCGGTGATGATGAAAGGAGAATTCCGGGCGATCCGGATCGAGTCCCAGAACGTCATCCATATAGTCGGTAACGGTCCGTGTATCGGACAACGCCCGTCGCTGCCAGACGATTGCCTGCTGCAAAGCATCCAGGGCGCTCGATACCGGGAATTCCCGCGGCACATCCGCCATGCCCCGGATCCGGATCAGCATCGGACGGGATATACCCGTCTGGCGGTCCGGATGAAAGTCCGTGGCGCGTGCCTGGAAGATGTAGTCATCGCCGGGCGTGTAGTCTTGCGGATTGAGCGTAAGCGAGAAGCGCAACGCTTCCGGGCGAGACTCGCCGGGAGGTCCGTCAAATGTCCAGGCAGCGATCTGTTTGGCGTCGTCTCCGAATGCGTGGGCAGGGCTAACCAAAAGCGCCACATCCGATATCCCGTGGTCATCGGTTGCCAGAATTTCAAAATTCACCGTCTCGCCGGGCCAGGCTTCGCGATTCAGCCGTTCGGTTGCGAACATTACATGCGGGGGTTGGTCACGGTCTACCAGCATACTTCCCGCCGCAATGACAAGTCGTCGGTCATCGTCGAGACGGGTAAACACCTTGTAGGCGCCTGCATTCAGGATTGTCGTCGTGGCAAGCCAGTCCGTTCCGTCATTCCCGCTGAATGCAATAAGCGAGTCGCCCGATTCCCAGTACAGATTGGCAACCGGACGATCCATCCGAATCGCGATGGTTAGCGCCGATTCCGGCAACCCCATGACGGAACGGGGCGGTCCCGGCAGATCGGAACTGGCAAGCCCGGTGTATGCGGGCGGTGTCAGCCGGAATTCCGATTCGACGATATCCGGCGCCCGCTGCACATTCACGTGATAACTGCGCGTGTAGGTACCGCCGGCATCGTGAAATATCCGGAAGGCTTGGGAACGCCGCATGTCGGTCAATGAATGGGTATAGACAACGGCGTCGTTCGCGGCCGGCTGCCCGGGTATGGCGGTTTCCGCCGGCAGCATATCGTGCCCCTGTTCACTGGCGCCCTGTGTCACGCTGACATCGAGGGTATCCGCGATGACAATCCGGGGAGGGGGATGAGCATGTATGTCGGGACGTCTACTGCGTCCCCTGGATGCAACGCTTAACAAAACCTGGTGGGAATCTCCCTCAAGCACCGTGACATTGCGATCCGGTATCACGGTCAGAATGACCCTGCCGGCTGGCGGCACATCGGCCAGCGGACGCCAAAGCCGATGCAGCGATACGTGGAGATGGGCGGGGAAAATAATTCCGGCGGCAATCCAGGCAGCGCCGACGGCCAGTGCCAGGCCTGCCGTTTTCAACAACGGTGGCAACTGCCAAAGTTCACGCAGGGTGATGCCGTCACAACGCCAAATACCATTTTGAATGGTTTGGCGCGCAAGCATAGCCTCCTCGCGCGATAGGGACTGACGGCTCAACTGGAAGGCATTGATCAGCAGATTACGTGGAATACCGAAACGTTGTTCCAGCGCCAGAGCCGTGCGGTCGAGGTTATGGAAATCCATGAATGGTCTCAACAAATTCTTAAAGAACGTGAAGAGCGTCATGGTGACGGCGGCAATCATCATCGGCAGGCGGAACTCCATCGGGAAGGCCAGCAGGATATCCACCGCTGCCAATCCTCCCCATAACAACAGCGTGCCGCCCGTCCACCGGAGCAGACCACGCAGTAGACCTGCCGCCAGAATAGTCATCCGCGCACGTTGCAAGTAACCCGCCAGATGTTTTACCGGCTGGTTGTCCGCTTCGCCGTTCAATCGTGGTTTTTCGCCGAAACGTTTAGTCATCATGGGTACGGTCCTGGTCAATCACGATTATCGGAACCTTGCTTGCCGGCGCGTCCAGCCACAAAGCCTCGCAGGGTTGCATTATGGGTGTTTCCGCGCCGCGTAGCGGCAGTTGCTTCCGGAAAAAACTGCCTCGTTCAATCAGTATCAGGCGCTCGTTTTCGGCATCATGGCGCCAGCGCCAGATTGCCGCGCGGTAAAATTCCAGTGACGAATCGGCGGAAAGACCGAATCTTTGCGGCGCCAGTTCGCGAACGCTGGTTTGCGGGACACGGCGTCGCAAACGAACCAGAGTGAGGATATCCCGTGTTCCGTCAATCTGGCGTACGCCAAGTAATTCGCGTTCATTGTAGTAATCCCGTAACCGTTCCACATGTTGTCTGGCCAACTCGTGCACTCGCGGATCGACCTGGTCTTTCCATCCGATATGGTAGATACCGTCTTTCAAGATTGCCAGGAATATCCCTTCACCCAGGGTTCCCGATACGGAAACCGAATGTTCCGTTTCCTCGACGGGCGCCGGCGTCACGGGCGTCAGGGTTTCGCGGGTCAATGCCCAGACGTTCGTCAGCCCGTCCGGCCGGGGATTAAGGAACCGGATACGTTGCGTAACGGAAAACTTTTGGCCGGCATCATGGAAGCGGATGAGTTCCACATGATGCAACGCGTCCAGAGACTCGCCCGGCGGCCCGGTTTCCTTGGATCGCAGGATAAAGCGGCGAGCTACCGGTTCGTTCTCCGGATAAATGTAAATGGCGGCACGGGTCAGTGATCCGGCCAAAACTTCGCCGCTGTTGAACGTGACGACCGCTTGCAATTCCCGCACCGGAAAGGGATCGCCGATAAATACTTTCTCCGAGCTGATCGAATCGCGATCATCGCCGTGCTTCGCCGGATACTTCCAGTCCCAGCGTCGTTCCATGCGTTCGGGTGGTAAATTGCGGGATGCCAGGTCGGGACGCGGCTCCAAGCGGATCGAAGCCACCCGGTCAAGATCAAAACGCCGTTCCCGACCGTAAAAACGGTAAAAGACGCCGTCGCTGCCATAGCCCGCCAAATCCTCACGGCTATCGACTCCCAGTTCGTCTTCCGCCCAGGTGACCAGCCGTAGCGGTGTTCGGGTGATGATATCGCCTCGATAAACCCGGCCGTCCGTCATCCTGATTTCTCCCGGGCGTCCGGCCGGCGTCTCCTGTCGGACAAACGCCAGGCAGACGACCGCCAAAAGCCATGCCGACCGCCTCAATTTCATCTGAATGGCGACGTCAATCCGGTATATCCGTGGTGTTGTCATAATGCGCTTACCGGATCGAAAGTATACATAATTCACGAAGTGAAGGCAAGGATTCTGAAGCCGCCCCGGAATTGCGGATTGTTGATTTTCGATTTTCGATGGGTTGCTGAAAATACGTGCTTTAGTGACTTAACACACTAAACCGCCATGAAAAACAAGAGTAAGCGTTCACGGTTCAAGGTTCACGGTTCACGGTTGAAGAAAAGCGGCATATGACAATTTAATTGAGCATTTGAAGACATCAAAAGTGGTGGCAACCTTGGCCGGAAACAAACAAAAA
>PWZG01000252.1 GCA_003567575.1 PVC group bacterium
CCTCCCTTGACTTGACTAATATCGGGTACGTACGTATAGTGGAAATCACTAGCGTCGATACGCTCCGAATAACTTTCCGGCATCAAACCGGATTCACTGTCCAAAACGATTTCAGAAATCGGTGCTTGATTTGACCGGTATACGCAATAAGAAGAAAAAAAAGAGAATGATCAAGCGCCGGCAACGGCGGTCCGGTCCGCTGCCGGTGCGTTGCACGGCGCTGA
Organism: PVC group bacterium; assembly: GCA_003567575.1. GTDB lineage: Bacteria > Verrucomicrobiota > Kiritimatiellia > CAIKKV01 > PXCX01 > PXCX01. Next base: position 225 of record PWZG01000252.1, read on the forward strand.
TGGTGGTGGATTCTTCGCGCATTCGTCGCAAATCGATGAGAGACTGCAAACGCGCCCGCACCACATTCGAGAAGGCCGAGCGGGAACTGGAAGCGTACGAGACCCGTGACAAGCCTGCATTTGTCCGCTGGTATCGTGCCTCGCTTGGGCCCCGGATCGGCGAAGTGAAATCCCTTACAAATCAGGTCCGGAACCTATACATGACCATGGAACGGGTGAAGCGCTTTTCCGATTTGACCGGCTGCGGTCGGTATCGGGCCGCGCGATTGCACGAGGATTCTCCGGAAGCATTCGAACGTCAGGAGCGCGCGTGTCTTGACAGGGTACAGCGCGAAGAGGAGCGCCGACATCGCAAATTCGCGGAGAAACGGGAAGCGGAAGCGCGCAACATGCGATGCGCGTTCGGCGATTTCCTCGAAACGCAAGTCGGATCGATACGCAAGTTGCGCGAAACCGGGATATCGCCGTTCGGCATTTTTTTCGAGGTACTCACCTTCTTCTGCGATGAATACGGGTTTTATGCGCCTGAGGTCACGATAGCTCTCGATCATCCGGACGGCGTCGCGCTTCTCGATCGGTATGATTTGACGGCGGAATTCGACCTTGACGACGAGGATTTATTCGAAGATGAATTCGACGATGACAACGACGCGTTTGGCGATATCTTCGGCGCGCCCCGTCCATCGGTCGGCAAGGAGCACGACCAGGCCCGCCTGGCGTTCCTGCGCCGGCAACTGGCCTTTGCTCTCCATCCCGACCAGTCCGACTCGGATACCGACCCTTCGAAAATGGAGCTTTGGCATCAGGTACAGGAAGCCGTGGAAAACCGCGATCTGGACCGGCTTGAGGTTTTGCATGCTCATTGTCAGATGCTCTGCGGCGATTTAAGCTTGCAAACTCCGGTTTCCCGTGTGCAGGCGCTTACCGATATGTATCGGCGGTCGCGCGATGCGTTGCGTCGGCGTATCCGAACCCTTCGCAAAGAACCTGATTGGGAATTCGGTACGCTGGATGAAACAGGCCGGAAGAAGATCCGCCGACAAATTGAACGGCGCCTCAATGAGCAAACCGAGCAACTTCGCGCGGATTTGGCGATGGCGCAAGAAATCTACCGCCGTAACTTTGTGCGCCCCTCGGTTCGGAAAATGCGTTCGGCGACGCCCGTGCGCGAACCGCAGGACGCTCCCGGCCAGGGCCAGTTCGACTTTTTGTAACCGTTCACGGGGTAGTGTCGTAGCGGGATCAGGAGAAAAATTTTTTCACGGGCTTGACTTTGGCGGGGGGCATGCTACCGTTTTAACAGTCATGTTTGAGTTGCCTTGAATGGCACTAAACGGTTCCGCATGCGGCAGGTGGATCCGCGACAATAGAAACGCCGTGAACGGTTACGCGAAGCGAAGGTTACCCTTGGAGGCAAAACGAAATGTATCGTTTGCGACAATTGATAATAATAAAGATTTCGCTTGGATGTCTGACACTCTGGATCGCCAACGCGGCGTCGGCCGCAACGATGTACACGAACGTTTTGACTGATTGGCAAGGTCAAGACATGATACTGGATGATGGCGACGTCATTGCCGGCGTTCATACCAACGTTGGACATTTGGCAATCCCGGTCGGAGCGGTCGTAACCGTTCATCCGTATGACATTGAAACGGAGTCTTTCGGAAGGGTGACAATTTTTGCGGTTTCGGCCGCTATCGAAGGTTCTCTGACGGCAAATAGCGCGGGTTATCCTGGAGAAAATGGTCCTGGCGCCGGCACGGATCGAAGCGGCGCGGGGTATGGCGGACGCGGTGGAGCAGGCATTGTGGGTGCAGCCGGTCACGTATACGGATCGGCTGAATCGCCGGAACATCTGGGCAGCGGCGGCGGATTTAGCCGGGGCGATGCGGCTGGGGCCGGTGGCGGCGCCATCCGGCTCGTCACATCCGGAACCTTGAACGTGGAAGGCGTTGTTTCATCCAACGGGGGCAGTGCGGATGATCGAGGCGGCAGCGGCAGCGGCGGCAGTGTCTGGCTGCAAGCTGCATCGATTACCGGGGATGGTTTAATCAGTGCCGATGGCGGTAGTTCCGCATGGCAAAATGGTGGCGGTGGTGGCGGACGCATCGCTTTGGATACACCGGATCACCGCTTCGAGGGTACGGTCAGGGCGCAGGGACGCGCCGGAAGCTACGACATACCCGGTCACGGCACGCTCAATTTCATTTCCGATCCGGATTCGGATCTGGTCATTGCGGCTGACATTGCGTTGCCGCCCAACACAAACTGGGTGTTTCGCTCGCTAACCGTCATGGAAGGCGTTGTTTTCGAAGTGCAATCGTCGACGGATACGGTTTCTCGGCTGCGCTTTCTGGGCGATGTAACCATCGCATCAAACGGGACACTTTCAGCCGATTCGCAAGGGTACCCGGGCGAAAAAGGGCCGGGCGCAGGAACAGCACGCTGCGGTGCCGGATACGGCGGACACGGCGGCGTCGGCATCGCCGGATTTAACGGCGGGAGATACGGTTGCGCCTTTGCACCGGTTCATCTAGGCAGTGGTGGCGGCAACACACGCGGTCATCCCGGCGCCGGTGGCGGGGCTCTGATTCTGGACGTAACCGGAATCCTGACGATTGACGGCACGTTGTCGGCCAACGGGGGCAGGGCGAATGACCGCAGTGGGGGAGGCAGCGGTGGCAGCATTTGGTTGAAAGCCGGCGCCATCACCGGAAACGGTTCGATCACCGCTGACGGTGGCTACGCGGATACAGGTCAAAACGCCGGTGGCGGCGGGGGACGGATTGCATTGGAAACGCTGCAAAATGATTTCGCGGGCATCATCCGGGCAAGGGGGTTGGCCGGCAACCGGAACGATGCCGGTCACGGTACGCTCAACTTTATGTCCGATCCGGATTCGGACTTGGTCATTGCGGCTGACATTGCGTTGCCGCCCAACACAAACTGGGTGTTTGGATCGCTCACGGTCATGGAAAACGTTGTTTTTGAAGTGCAATCGTCGACGGATACGGTTTCTCGCCTGCGTTTTCTGAACGATGTAACCATCGCGTCAAACGGAACACTTTCCGCCAATTCGCAAGGATATCTCAACGATGCGGGCGACGGTTTCGGTACCGGACGTAGCGGCGCCGGCTATGGCGGCAAGGGTGGCCAGGGGAGCACTGGTATCCCGGGTGACATATATGGGGCGCCCGACAAACCGGATCGTCTGGGAAGTAGCGGCGGCGATCAAAACAGCAGTCAGCCAGGCGTCGGCGGTGGCGCCCTGATTCTACAAGTAGACGGTGTGTTAACCGTTGACGGGACCGTTTCCGCCAACAGCGGGAGGCAAGCAAATCATAGGGGTGGCGGCGGTAGCGGCGGCAGCGTCTGGCTGAGAGCCTACCGCATTGCCGGAACCGGTGAAATCAGCGCAAACGGGGGAGCCGGCGCCCTCAACAACAATAATACCGGCGGGGGTGGAGGCGGACGGATCCTACTCGATCACGGATGGATCGATGGCTTTGAACGACGTGCCGGACAGGTCATGACATCGCTGGAGCCACCCGAGAGCCTGGATTTCGTCGGCGATGTGACGGCGGCCGGTGGAAGCGGCGACGCCGAGAACGGGGAGGACGGGACCATACGCTTCAGATACCTGCCGATTCCGTTTCCGGGTACACTTATTTTGGTCAGGTGAGGCACGCACCTGATGATATGCATATACCGGATTCGTGGGCGAGGGGAAATGTCACGAGTGTCAAATGCCAACATTCTAGCTGCAGGAAACCCCAAAGATCAGCCAGAAAGATCAGGGTCACAATAGATTGCGCTGAAAAACCCTCATGTTTCAAAATTCCGTATGGGTAGACGCCCACCATATCGTACTCGTACACGCAACTCTCTATTTTCGGCGCTTCCGGTTTTCCCGTGTGTTTATTTCATCAGGAACTCAGGAAATCAGGAAGGTTGATCGTGCTCGGGTACAAGGAAGCCCGAACAAGGAAATCCACGGCACCCAGCAAGGCGCGCGAACGAGCCTAACTGGTCCCGTGATTTCAGGGTGTCTGATAATTCCACAAGGCGGGCTTCGCCCGCAACCCAGAGGTCAGAGGTCAGAAGTCAGAGGTCAGAGTGTGCTGCCCGATAATTCCGCGGAAACAACTCGAACAGCATTGTCATTCCGAGCGAAGTCGAGG
>PWZG01000154.1 GCA_003567575.1 PVC group bacterium
AGAGGTCAGAGGTCAGATTTTTCTTTGCTGACCTCTGACCTCCGACCTCTGACATCTGGCCCGACACCATCCATGGCTCCGCGTCATTTTTCTTGTTTTTTTACGCAACCATGCTTGAATAAGGCACTAAGGATCTCAAGCTTCAGCTTGACATACGTGCGCGGCTCGAGTTCTTGAGACGCGTCGTGAGTCGGTCGCTTGCGCCGGCCACCGCCGCGGTGGATTGCCGCGCCAGCACTTCGCATGGAACCACCCACTGCTGCTTGCGAGTTTTGGGGTGCGCCAGCAAACCGTTGACCATTTTCACCGCCCACTCACCCATCATCGGCCGGGGATAGAACACGGTGGTCAAGGACGGATCGGCGACCGCTCCCTCGGGAAAATCGTCGATGCCGCACACGGAAAGTTGTGCGGGCGCCTTGACGCCCAACCGGTTTGCCTCGCGCATCACTTGTAGCGCGTAATGGTCGTTTTGGCAGACCACGGCGGTACATCCCGCGTCGAGAATACGGCGAACAACAGGATGATCGATGGGATCGTTTGGAACCAGTACCCCATGCATGGACAGTTCGCGGCAACGGGCTTCGAACCCCTCGCGGCGCAACTTCGGCGCCGGCTCCGGCAGATCGGGATAAACAAACGCCACCCGCCGGTGTCCCAGGGTGTGCAGATGGTCGAGGGCTACAGTCACAAGCTTGCGATCGTCGAGCGTCACGGCGTGAGCGGAAACGCCTTCCGGAACCCGCGCCAACACGACCCAGGGCGTGCCCCTGCGGTTAAGCAGTTTTGCCATGGCCGGCGTGGCGAATTCCACCACAAGCAAACCGCGCAGATGGCGCCTTTTCCGGACCCAATCGTTCCATTCCGATTTGGGGCGCGTATCGATCTTCACCACTTGGTTGCGCCGGGCAAACGCGTTGACGATCGCAATCAACATCGGCGCGTAAATCGCGTTGCTTAGCAACTCCGGCACGCAAAGCACGTGAAAACACGGCGCCCGACGATGACGGGAATCAATCAGCGCAGCCGCTTCAAGCGTTTGCAACCGGGATCGTGATGAGGCCTCAGGCAAATAATAGGTGCCCGATCCCGAAACCGTTTTCAGCACGCCGAGAGAAACCAGGTGCCGGATGGCGGTCCGCAGCTTAGGAACCGATATGCCAAGGATTTGCTCCATTTTATGCAATCCCGGAAGCCGGGTTTGTCCTTCCGGCAACCGGTGCGCAAGGTCGATAATGGCTTCAGCGGCGGATACGTTGTAATTTTTCGCAACAGCGGGCATGATGGTTCGGTTATAACTCTATGAATGACTCCACAGTCATCCCATGGAATAATGGAATGGCGCCTAAGGCGGGCTTCGCCCGCAACCCAGTGGTCAGAGGTCAGAAGTCAGATGTCAGCAATAGAAATCCTTGTCTTGATCGTTGTCGTTCCCCCTATCGTTGTCAAGATCGTGGTTCCGATCGTTTCAGAAAACTGACCTCGGACCTCCGACCGCTTGCCTTAATCTACCGCTTTTGGCGTAAAAAACAAGAAAATTCATGCGCAGCTTATGGATGAATCGCGTGCCGCGTGTCTCTGACCTCTGGGTTGCGGGCGCCAGCCCGCCTTAAACCAAACAAAAGTCAATTTCGTTGTCTGGCTTTGTCTGACTTCAATGATTAGCAAATACAGATTGAATTGTAAAGAAAAAATTGGACGCAACCCAATTTCTTGTTTTTATGTTTGACAATATCAACACGGTTATGCAAGACTGCGGATCGAACAAGGAGACTCGCGATTTCAATTCACGGTTCCGCATGACGGCGGGCGGATCCGCGGACCACGGAAGTGCCGTAAACGGTTCGAGAAGGAGGATGCCATGAAGGAACGCATTCGAAGGTTCATGATCGTTACGTCGATAGGGATCGGTCTCGCGACAGGCGCGGGCGCGGCGGAATACTACGTGGCCATCAACGGCACGGGCGCCGGCACGAGTTGGGCGGCCGCCTTTACCAACGTACAGGATGCGTTCGATGTCGCCGGCGCGAACGACACGATCTACGTGGCGCACGGCGATTATGTCTTGACCAACCAACTGACATGGCCGGCGGTTCCGGGCGTCACCTTGCGCGGCGGCTACGAAGGCGTCGGGACGCCCGGCGCGAACGATCCCGCGCTCTGGCCGACGCACTTCACACGCAACCCCAGCTTCGAAACACGTATCCTTTCCATCCAGAACGTCGCGACCGGCCGGCTGGAACGGGTGACTTTGAGCGATGGACGAGTTTCTCCGCGTACGGAAATGGGAGGCAACCTGTACTTGAACAACGTGAGCGATTTCACGTTTTCGCAAGTGATCGTCACCCGTGGCTCGGTTTTGCAAGATATCCCCGGCACGCCAGCTACTTATTTTGGGGAATCGAAGCGCGGCGGCGGCATGGCCATGTTGAATTCCACGGGGATCGCATTGGAAGAGTGCAAAATCGAAGACAATACTTTCGGCGACCGGAACGGCAGCACCGACCGCGGCGCGGGACTCTATGCCCTGAACAGCACGTTCATGCTGACCAACTCCATCGTGCGCAACAACCGCTCGACCACGGATCACCGGACGCATTGCTATGGAGGCGGCCTGTATGTCGAAGGTGGCGCCGCCACGCTGATCGACAGCCAGATCCGCGGGAATCGAATCCATGCCGATACGCACTATTATAGTAACGTTTATGACGGACACGGCGCAGGCTTGTACTTTACGGGCGGCACGCATCTGTTGCGCAACTGTCTGGTGGCGGGCAACAAGATTACCGATTCGAGAAACTCGCCGATCGATCGCGTGCTGGGCGACGGAATTCATGTGCGCAACGCGACGCTGTCGCTGAACAATTGCACGGTGGCGCATAATTTCGGGCAGGGGATCTACGTACATTCCGACGCCACGCTTACGCTCCATCATTCGATCGTCTGGGGCAACGAGACGGAGATCGCGGGCGCCGGAACGGTGACGCCCAACGACAGCTTGGTCGGGGACGGTACGAACGATCCGATGTTCGAGCGGGGGTTCTACCTGGCCGACGGCAGTCCCTGCCTGAATGCCGGCAGCGTGACGGCCGCGAGCCTGGGCCTGAACGGCTACACCACGCGCGCCGACGGCGCCCTGGATACCGGCAATGTTGACCTGGGCTACCATTGGACGTCGGGGCTGGATCCGGCCGAGCTGTACGTGTCGACCGCGGGCAGCGACAGCGCGCCCGGCCACGACGGAACAAGCTGGCCCACGGCGTTCCGGTCGATCACCAAGGCGCTGTCGATGGCCGTTGACGGCAGCCGGATTCATGTGGCGGCTGGGGATTATAACCTCGCTTCGGGAGAGACCTTTCCGTTGCGTCTGGAGTCCTTCGGCCTGCAACTGCTGGGCGCCAACGCGGCGCTCACGCACGTCAGCGCCCTCAACGCCGCGCGGCAGGTCATGGCGGCCGACACCGTGGTCGGAGCGGACGGGCGGATCGCGGGGCTGACCCTGCGCGACGCGCGGCCGCCGAGTGCCCTGAGCCACGGCGGCGGCCTGGCACTTTACCATTCCGCGCTGACGATCGCCGACTGCGTGGTCTCCAACAATTGGAGTTCCTTGAATCGGCATGGTGGCGGCCTTTATATCTACGGTGGCGCGATCATGGTGACCAACAGCCTTGTGGCACACAACGTGGCGTACAATAACTACGTGGCCACGGGGGGCGGCTTGTCGATTCATGGCGATGGCGCCTTCATCATAACGGATTGCGTGATCCGACAGAATGAAACGTACAGTACGCATGGCGCCTATTACCAAAGAGTCAACATGGGTCAGGGAGCGGGCATCTACTGGGGCAAGAACGGCGTGCGCGGTCGCGGCCATCTGCTCGTGGACCGCTGCCGGATCACGGCAAACCGGTTTACGTATAACTTCTATTACGCATCTCGGACATCGCCGGTGTTCGGCGGCGGGATCGCCATCGGTCGCGGCGCGGCGACCATCCGCAACAGCCTGATCGCGGACGCCTGGATGCAGGTACAGTCCGGCGATCCTCCCGATGCGCACGACTGGCGCGTACGCGGCGGCGGCATCTACGCGACGGCGAGCGACCAGACCAACGCGATCGAGGTGGTGAACTCCACAATCGCCCACCAGAACCGCATGGAAGGAGTGCGCGTGGACTCCACGTTCGCCGATCTCTCGCTGCTGAACACGATCGTCTGGGGGCACACCAACGATCTCGTCCAGGTGGTCGAGGCCAACGTGCACGCCAGTTGCGCCGCGGAACTGACGCCCGATGTGCAAGGCAATATCAACATTGATCCCTTGTTTGTCGATACCGACGTGGGCGATTACCGTTTGTTGCGTTCGGTCGATCTCGTCAGTCCCGCCATCAACAGCGGACAGAA
>PWZG01000093.1 GCA_003567575.1 PVC group bacterium
AACCATCGTTGAACTTCAAATGATGGGGCACCAAATGGTCTCAGGCACAGGCCGTCTAACAGACCTTCTCGCATCCACTGCCTATAGTCGAATTGAAAAGCCTCCGGTACATTATTCAGCAAATTAGGCTGCAACCGATCCATCAATGGCGAAATGAAGTGTTCCAATTTTCGTCCTTGTTGTTTAGTCATTTTTCGTGCTTCTCGCAAAAATTGGGTATAAAAATCACCGTTAACGATACGCATAAATTCAAAGTCAACGGTCGCAGCATCAGACTTGCTTCCGGTTCGTCTGGTATACTCACGCAAAGCAGGATGATTGAACCCGAGATCTTTCGGCCGACCGCACCACGACGAATGATTAGAAATTCGCAATGCCAACCCATCTACACCTGTTTCCAGTGATAATGCCACGCGGTCGAGCCAATTTTGACGCACCTCCGGATATGCTGGATGCAAAGCTCCGGGACAATACTCATTGAAATTAAGGCTATGACAGATAAAACCTCCCGGCTCATTTATTACGCGCAAGGGAAGCGGTCGAGCATTATTATCGAAATGAAAAAAATCTTTGAACGCTGCTTTGCATTGTTCAGGATCTTCCAACACCGCCCGAGTGGCCTCTGGAAGTTCCAGCCCCCAGGTTAAAAAGACCTCAGGTTTGGGATTTTGAAGGCCACGATCAGACTGAGATACAAGAGGTCCATCTTCATCACTCAATCGTAGTAATTCCTCGGGTTTGTTGACAAAATCACCCTCGCCAGTGTCATGGAGATAACGCACCAGAATAAACCGAGCTTCGGGAGGGATGGCAAGGTCGTTCCAGGAGAGCACACGACGCTTCGCTCCGGCATTGTCCACAATCCGGGTATCACATCGCATAGGCCCTTGATAGCATCGAAACTGGCCATTAATAGGTGACCAGCACAGTTCCAGATCATCATGTTGTAATGAGGTGCCGCTGTAATTCTGATTAATAAGTTCGACACGCCTGACACCACCCTTTACAGGGCGCACACCATTTCGTGGTCGAAATATTAGACGCATCTCGGGATGTTCCTTTGCAAAGGGCGAGGCGAACACATGAAAACCCTGAACTGTCTGTGTGTGAATTGGCGGCGGCTCAAGGTGCGGTGGGAATGTGACGACTGTCCCCGTTTCAAACGGTTTGATTACTGAAAGAATCGACATGTCGCGATCGTGTGCGGCCTGAGCGGCGAAAGACAAAAGATTCGACGCGCCGCCAAAAGAAGAAGCGTACAAGCCGCTGTGCGCATTGTGAAACCAATACAATCGGCGAACCCCGAGCCCATAAAAGTAGTCAATCATGCGCTCAACTTCAGCAGGCGTGTACATTCGCTTCGGGGAAGGTTCATGCCCGGCAATGTTATCGTTAAAATCAACAGCTACTGCGAGTGTTTTTGCCGGCGCCGTTTTCATGATGATCAATCCTTTCCATGTGGAGAACTATCGCACGATTCACATATTCCGGTCAAGAATGTTATCGAGCAGCGTAATTGACATAATCAGGGCCCGTGGCAAGTGATAAGGAGCTTTCACCGGCAAGGCAACCGTTTCGGATATTGGTTGTCCATACCGGTCAAGGCGTTGCCGCCACTCACCGTGTTCGGGAACCGGATAATGCGCAAACGCGTAATCGTGTATTTGGCGGTAGTAATCGAGACACCAGGGTTCCTGGCAAATGGAATGCGTCAGCAGGAGAGCATACATCGCCTCTGTTGCTGGCCACCAAAGTTTCGTGTCGTGAAATTTCCAATAAACGGGTGTTTGCCCCCTGGCATCGATGCCGAGACACAGGCCGCCGTATTCCGGATCCCAGCCAACCTCGAAATGACGGTGAATAGCGGCAATGGCGCGTTTGATTCGAAGGGTGTCGTTGCGTTTGCGGAGTTGGTGAATTTGGAACCACATGCTCTCGATGGCGTGCCCCGGAACAACAGCCCGGCCAGCCGGTGTATCCGCAGTGGCATTGTCCACATTCAGGTATTCATGCAGAAGTCCACGCTCGGGTTGCAAGTAATGATCCATGACTTCCCGGCAGTGAAATTCGCTGGCAGTGTCGATGCGTGCATCGGACACAACTTCGGACAGCGCATCGAAGGCATTTGAAAAAATCATGGAAACGGCATGAGCCTTCATTCCGGATGGAATGGAATAGGGTTCCGTTTTCCTTTCGGCCCAGGATTCGAGGCGCGGAAGGACATTTTCGAAAGTGGCCATTGCCCGATCCAGGGCTTGGGTGTTCCTGCTGGCTCGATATAGCTCGGTGAAACCGATGATTGCGAAACCATCGGCGTAGATACTGGTGTGTCCGGTGAGAATGCGACCGTCAGGAGCAAGGCGAAAGCACCACCGGCCACTGCTGTCCTGCCCGTTTGCGGCCACAAACTCAAAAATATTGGTGGCATGCTCCAGCCAGATAGAACGTTTTTCAATCCTGTTGTATAGCGCGGAGAATGTCCAAATCGCGCGCAATTGCGACCACAGATAACTGTCCTCGCTGATCAATGTGCCGTCGTCGGCCAAACAGGTATCCATTCCGGGACGCGACGATGAAAACCCGTGACGTTCCCAGAAGGGGATAATATCATGAAGCAGATGGCCTCGTAAAAAACGGCTGAGTTCATTCAAGTCGTCAACGGCAGCGCTTTTCAACGTCACAATCGGATCCTTTCATTTAATCTTCAGGAACATCGAACGAATCGCCTGTCTCAGTAATTCATTGCCGAAGCAAGTCAATCAAGCGTTTACGGTGATTTCGGCAATGTGAATTATGGGCCTGGTTGGCCTGCTCGTATGGATCCTCATTCAAATGGGTGTCATGCCGTCAAACGAACCAATATCGTCTTGATTTCATGGGGGTTGAACGTGAGCATGATTTGTCTTTTCTCAAAAGATATGGTTTGGTTTTGGGTACGCTCAAGGTGATCGGCCGTGAGAACCTCCGCCGGTTCAACGGGAACGGTCAGCGAGCACGTTGTCGCCCGGCCATCCATTTCCCGCATCCGAATGACAAGTGTATCCGGTGTCCAGTCTTCTTGTGGCATCTTGAATGCGCAAATCGCAACGTTATGTTTATCGATTTTCAAAAATGAATGTGTGTCTGGAAGGGGCGATGAATTGTCAATGATCCCCCATGACTTGATCCCCCCCGGATGTTCACCCTCGAACCGTGCCATCAAACCGCCCAGAAAATTTGACGCAGTCCGCTGCAAATGACTGGGGCTGAGGTCGCCACGATAGGGAACCAGGGAATAGCAAAGCTCGTTCTCACCCTGAGCCATACCCGGATCCATGTCACGTACCGTGCGCAGGACAGAGATGCCGAGTTCGTCATCAACAACATTGCACCCATAGGCGCCGTCATTCAGGAAGGCCATACCCCACTGTCCATCGTTGAGGTCGATCCAGTCATGCATGCAAAATTCACGTCCAGGATCCTCAATGCGAACAGTTCCATGTGCAATCGATGCCGTAAGTTCAGGCGCGGCAAGCTGAGGGGTAAAGCCAATCTTCAGAAAGCTGTTGCCTTCATGCCAATCGACGCGAAGGCGGAAGTCGATACGTTCAATATCCCTGTAGACCGTCATTTCACGTTCAAAGCGAGAATACATGCTTTGGCAGGTGGACGATATTCGGGTAAGAAAACGGTTTTTTTCGATAATGCGCGGGGGAGTAATCATCTCCAGGCGTGATTCCTCACCTGTAAAGCATTCGACCCAGGATGTCGCAACGGCGTGTTCCTGAAGCACGCGAATTCGGTTGCCTGGTTTGCTCAGCAGTTTGCGTTGATGCCGCTTGTCAACAATCTGATTGATGTTCCCCGTTGTCAAATCGAAATGAATTGTGAAAAATGGCGTTTCCACGACATGCCCATCAAACAGGATATCCGGACCATCGTCCGGATTTTGGCATCCATTGTTTAAACGAAGGAGTTGCATGGACAATGCAGGCAGGCTGATCTTAAATAGAATGTGATTATCTTTTATGTCAAAATCAACGTTCTGCCCGTCGCTTGACAGTAATCGAAGGTTACTTGGCGAACCGAACTCCAGCCACGATGGACACTCTGCGTAAACAATCTGCTCCGTCGCCTCCAGGCCGGGGTTGAATACGACCAGCGCATGCTGTTTGCCTGTCGTTGTCAACCGCGAGCGTACGCGATTGAAGCTGTCATCCAGAAACGTATCGCATGACCGTGACAACTGGTGATAGATGGTAGCGCTTTCCCGAACAACGCTTGCGGCACATGTGCCAGGAAGGATATCATGAAATTGCAATGTCAAAAGATCCTGCCACAATTTCTGGAAATCAACGCGCGGGAAGGCGGGCTTTCGTGAAAGCAGTGTGCCAATTACAGTTGCC
>PWZG01000540.1 GCA_003567575.1 PVC group bacterium
CCGTGGCCGGAGACCGTCGGCATGCGGAACCGGTTTGGTGCATGGTTATTTCGATATCAATGTCGCCCGCGTGTGGCAAATGGCCTTTGAAGATTTACCCGGTTTGATTAATGCCCAGGAAAAAATTACGCCGCCTGAGGAAAGCGGCCAGATATCCTGACGTCTGCTAATTATCTGCATTCATCGCGCAGCGGATCGCGCGTAACCGTTCGACCACGGGCAATTGCTGGGTACAGGCCGTTTCGCAGCGCCTGCATTCGGTGCATTCGTCCAGGGTATGATTATCCGCGCGAATCCCCCAATGTGCCCGTAAACGCATCAGGACATCGTCCATCGTGCCGTCAAGTTGTCGGTGATTCCATGCTTCCAGATAGCGGGAAACGGGGATGCCCTGTGGACACGGTTCGCAGTAGCGGCAACCGGTGCACATGGCATTGAACGATTCGTTTAATCCCTGCCGTATCCGTTGTTGCTCGGCTTCGCTCAACGGCTCGAATCGTCGCACGGCATCCGCGGCCTCATCGATTTCACGCTTTTCCGAAAAACCAACAAGCAGAACGTTGAGCCGCGAGTCATCGAGCAGAAACCGTAACGCCCCGCCCACCACGCTGTCGCCCGGCCGCGTCGCTAGAAAGCGGAAACGGTCGGCATGCCGCGGAATCACGCCTCCGCCCAGCGGATTCATGACCACGACGCCCCGCCCCAAGGCGGCCGCGCCATCGACGCCCTCGGTACGGTAAGCGCTGTTGATCGGAGAATATCCCAGCAAGACGCTGTCAAACGGATAATCGCCCAAGGTCGCGGCGATATCCGGACCAGCCATATGGGTCGACAAGCAAACATGCCGGATCAAACCTTCGTCTTTCATCCGATCGAGTTCACGCAATACACCGTTCGCCTTGCGTCGACGGTATTCTTCCGGCGTTACCACGCACCACATATGAAAAAAATCAATGGCATCCACGCCCAGCCGTTCAAGCGAACATTCCAAGTCGCGACGCACTTCGCCGGGTTTGGTTTTATTGGATTTGGTGGCGACATACACGGGGTGTCCCCCCGCCACGCCCTGGCGCTTCAATTCCGGTATGATCCTTCCCATCAACGCCTCCGACTCACCGTAACCGGGTGCGGTATCGAAATAATTAATGCCGGCCGCCGCCGCGTAGCGCACTAAATCAACACATGCATCCACGTTTTTCTGATCGCGAAAACGCATACCGCCGAATCCTATCACCGAAACCTGTTTGCCTGTTTTTCCAAAAGATCGATACTGCATCGTTAATGATTTTCCCTTGCTTTTGTTTTATCTGGTGTCAACAACCAGGCGGCGCTGATTTCAATAACCGCGCGTTCCCAGTCGGCATCGTAGAAATTGTGATCGGCGTTTTCAATGCCGTGTTCGGTATATTCGGCGTCGGAACCTTGCGCCAGTCGCCGATGTTGTTTACGCGCGGTATCCGCCGATGGATCCGCGGTGCCGAACACCAGCAGACGACGCCCCGGATACGAGCCGAACGCTCGATACACGGTTCGATCGCGTTCCCGTTCGTTTGTCTTCGGTCCGCGACGACCCACTAACGCCCGGTGAACCAGGCGCCAGTTGACGCCGCCCGTGATTACTTTACGCCAAACCGACGGACGTATGAGTTTACCCCAGTATGCACGCAATACGTCGCCACGACGCCGAACCCTTTTTATCCCGCCGGCAGCTTGTTCCGCTTCATCCGGTGGTTCCGGCGACCATAAAACAACGCCGTTAACCTCGGCTGCATGTTTGGCGGCGACCGCCGCCGCGACTTTGGCTCCGGAACACATTCCCAGAATGACCAACGGATGGTCCGGCGCTGCGTCGCGTAATGTGGCCAAGGCCCGGCCGGCGTCAATAGCCATACTATCGATGGTTGCGTCTTCCGTCACACCTTCGCTATCGCCGCGACCGGCAAAATCGAATCGCAACACGGGGTTCCCCTGCCCCGCAAAAAAACGGGCGGCATGAACGAACATCCGATGCGGTCCGATTCGGTATGCGCCCCAGCCATGCAAAAACAAAACCGCCGGTATGCGCGCCGGATCCCGATCCGTATGGCATGCCGGATGCAATATTCCATGAAGCCGCCGTCCGTGTGCGCCGAACGTCAATGGCTGTTCCCCGGTATGCAACGCAAAATCATCGCGTTGTTTCTCCACGCTCCCGTTGGGAGCGGGGTTGAGTCCGGGCGTACGGATGGCAGCGCCGTTTTCGGCGTCTTCGCCTTTTGTGCCAGTCGTACTCGCGGCAATCGACAGGACCGACGTCAGCCAGTCAAGCGTCGTTGCGGCGGCTTCAGGACAGGGTTGCGGTTCCAACCGGTTCCAGAACGGCGGCGCCCGTACATGACGGATTTCCGCGGCGGCGTTATTCGTGTTTAAACGCGTACACAATGCTTCAACCGCGGCGGCAGGCCGTGATGCGGATCCGATTTTCAAAATCAAGACCGATCCGTTAAAATTCACGGCATCCGGTGACGATACATTGATGGTTTCAATATCCTGCGCCAATCGCGGAGACAAACGAAATCCATCGACATCCAGCGATTGTTGTTCGGCTCCGGTAGCCGCCGCCGTACCGTCGCCGGCCCGGCCCGATGCCAGCATCTCGCGCACCAGGCGTTGCCGTAACCGTTCCCGCAACCATGCCGCGCCGTCCGGTACAGGTTCCCAAAGGGCCAGGATTTTTATCGCCGGAATCGCGATTGCCGCGCTCAACGCCAGCGTTCCTCCCATCCTGACGCCCAACACCCCGAGCGGTGTATCAGGCAAGCGCTGCGCGAGATATCGTGCCGCCGCACAGATATTATCTTGCCAGACAGACGGCGACTGCGCGTCAAGCGCGCCTTCGCT
Organism: PVC group bacterium; assembly: GCA_003567575.1. GTDB lineage: Bacteria > Verrucomicrobiota > Kiritimatiellia > CAIKKV01 > PXCX01 > PXCX01. Next base: position 2,881 of record PWZG01000540.1, read on the forward strand.
GTCGCCGCAGCCTGCCAGATCGAAACGCAATACGGCAACACCGGCGGCGGCCAGAGTGCGTGCCGTATCGACCAGGATACGGTGCGCCGATTTCTTTTCTTCAAACAAAGGATGCACAAACACCAATGCTGCGCGAGGCGGTTCGTCCGTAGTTGCCGGATGATAGACACCGAACAAACGCGTCCCGCCGCCATCAAACCAAAACGGTTGTTCCGTCGCCACAACTCACTCCTGCCGGCTACGCACAAAATCCGCAATGGCGGTGATCGTCTGGAAGTTGTCGATTGAAAAATCCGTGTTGCCGACGGATATTCCAAACGCTTCCTCCAGCCCCACTATCAATTCAAGGACACTGACCGAATCGACGTCGTATGCATCAACCAGAGAAACTTCTTCATCGATTTCATCCGGCGGAACGCTTACGATAAAACGATCGGCAAGCATGTTTTTAATCTGATCTTCAATTCTTTCTTTCGGCATGCTATCTCCTGTGTTTATTATCCGCGACCTTATCCAACGTCTCATGATTGTCTCGACCGGCTCCATTCCGGCCGGGGACCCGCCGCGGGCTGGCAGGCGGCCGGCTCCAAAAGAATGAAGACGGCGGACTTCGCAATGAGACGATGATCATGTTTGTACCATGGCAAGAACGTCTTGTAAATCATCCATGCCGGTTCCGGCAAGATCCGGAAGCACACGGTGCGCTGCCGCCAGTTTTTCCGATGTAAACGTATGTGCCACGGCCAGGCATCCCATGCCGGCGGCGCGTGCGGCGTTTACCCCATTGACGGCATCCTCAATCACCACGCATTGGGCCGGCGGCATGGCAAGCCGGCCGGCGGCGGCCAGAAATATATCCGGCGCCGGTTTGTTGTTTTCAACATCCTCGCCGCATACCAATGCATCCCATTCTTCAACCGCCAACCCGATCTGTTTCAAGTTGGCTACCACCTTGATCCGGTCGGCGCCGGACGCCACGGCGGTACGCCAGCCGGCGGCGCGACACTGCTGCACCAATTCCCGTGCGCCGGGAAACGGTTGCAGGCGACCGGGTACCATGTCCAAATAAAGTTGATATGTCCGTGCCTTGGCGCGCGGTAAATCCAATGACACACCGTAACGTTCGGCGACACCACCGATATAACGGTTTTCGCCGGCGCCGATGAACGGCCGGAAATCTTCCGCTTGCACCTTTACGCCCATCTCGGCGAACATGGCCGTCGCCGCCGCACGGATCAATGGTTCGGAATCCGTCAACACACCATCCATATCGAAAATCGCCGCCGGCATTTAAGTCCCTTCCTTCTGCTGTTTTCCTGTCATAAGATACACATTCAATCCCGCGTATTGCAACGCAAATCATGTTTTATATCAGGTCCGGCCGCTCATGTCCACCACGGAACGGGCGCATATCACTTCGTCGGTACTTCAGTGTCACGGCGCTTGATCCCTGCGCCGCGATGTTGAGTATAATGACGAATGACGAAATACCCAA
>PWZG01000511.1 GCA_003567575.1 PVC group bacterium
CTTGCCGTTGATCGCCCGGCGCATTCGCTGGACGCTCAATGGTCATGTTCGGGTAAAAGAGATGAATGATGAACGGCGATTTTCCAGGTATTGACTTCGCGCCGGTAAACGAAGGTAAAGCGTGCGTTGACCGTATACGATTCCGACGCCGATTCCGGCCGACAGCTAAAAATATAATTTCCGGAATAAACCAGCGTATTTCCCATTGCATGAACATGGCTTTCGGTCACGACGCCCTGAGGCCTGTTCTCGAGAAAATGGGCGAAATAATCAATGATATCAAGCCTGTTGGCGCGGATACGATCCGAAAGCGTCGGAAGCAATACGGCATCCGAGGCGTAAAGATCGGCGACGGTTTCCGGGTTGGAGGTGGCCAAAGCCGCATTCCAAAGATTGAAAAGTTCGCGGACGATCGATTGGTTCATGGCGGATTCCTTGAGGTGCTGTTGACTGGTGGATCATCATACACGCTTTCGCTTGGCCTGCCAAGCTTTTAAAGTGCCGGGCAATCGCATCAAAATTTTGGATCAATCCGTATTACCAAACAGCATTTGCGTTGTTTCTTGCCGGTTTCCATACCATTTCGCCTCTGTGAACCGATTAATTCGATCGACTAAGTGTATCCGAGTAAGGGTTGCGTTGAAGTGTACGATTAAGCGCTGATACTGTGCGACTTGTTCTCCGTAGCTCGCAGAGCGGAGTAGGACGCCCGCACTTAATCGCATTCTTAACCGCCACCCTTAACCGGATACCCTTACTCGACCCGCTTAACCGTCTTTCAGATTTTTGTCATGCACAATAGCCAATGGAAAATCCCCCCACAAACCCGGAAGCGCCTGAAAAACACACATTTTACCATGCCCTCAGAATCCGGGGGATCACCGCGATCAATCCGAGAATCAACAGGATTACGTAAGCAATGTTTCGCAGGGTACCCCGTGACAACCGGTTGCCGATCGGCATTCCAATGACGGCGCCCAGAACGACCACCGGCGACAGGAACAGTCCTGTACGCAAATCGGTCAACACCGCGCGACCAAACGTAAAGTACAGCATGACCAGTTGTGCCGGCAGGGAGACCATGAAGACCGTGAACAGGAACCCGCGCGTTTTCTCGTTGCTCCAGTTGTGGCCCATGGCCCATAACACCAGGGGCGGTCCGCCCATACCGACCAAGCCGGACAGCAGACCGCTGCTGGTGAAGGCCAGACCGGCCCAGGCCGGGTGCAGATGGTCCGCCGGTTTGACGCGGATGAGCCATTGGACGGTGACCAGCAAACATAGAACAACGCCGACAATCAGCCGGATATCGTCCATCGGCAGGGTCGCCAGCCGTTTAAGCCAGAGAATGCCGATGGCGGTCGCGCTCAGCCGGATAACCAGGGCGACGGCGGCGATCCGCCACGGTGAATGCGCGCGTAGGTGCAAGGCGCCGAATATCGATTGTACCAGGGAACAGGTTGCCACAATGACAATGGTGGATGGTAACGGGATGCCGATCAGCACCAGTAACGGTGTCGCAAACAGGGCGTAGGCAAACCCGACGGCACTCTGCATGACACCGCCGAAACAGACGACAATCATCAGTAATATTATCGTGACGGGATCGTACACCATTACGGCGCGTTTCTCGTTGTATCGTGGCCACGGGTTGCAATATCCGTTTGGCCGTTGCCGTTGGCATCGCTCGGATCGAGACTGTGGTCGCGTTTTTTAATGGTAGCCTCGTTCGGTTCAGGGTGGCGCCGGTGTACGCAACAAGCTCATGAACTCCGCGCGGGTGGCCGCATCGTTATGGAAACTGCCGAGAACCGACGAGGTGGTCATGACGGAATTCTGTTTTTCGACGCCTCGCATCATCATGCAGAAATGCCGGCATTCCATTACCACGCCCACGCCTTCGGCGTTGATGGCCTTCCTGATGTCGGCTGCGATCAGGGCGGTTAGCCGTTCCTGGATTTGCAGCCGGCGCGCGTAGATATCGACGATACGCGCCAGTTTGCTGACGCCCAGGACTTTATCGCGCGAAATGTAACCGATATGGCAACGGCCGTAAAATGGCAGCATGTGGTGTTCACACAGACTGTAAACCTCGATATTACGCAACAGTATCATGTTGTTGGTATGGGCCTCGAATACCGCCTCGTTAATGACGGTATGGGGGTCGGCACGGTATCCCGAGGTTAGGAAAGCCCATGATTTCGCGACGCGTTCCGGCGTTTTACGCAAGCCATCACGGTCTGGGTCTTCGCCAAGTTCCCTTAGCAATTCCCGAACCAGTTCCATCACCCGCTCTTGATTCATAAGGTTCCTTGTGTTGTTTAAAGATCGACGTGCCCGGGAATCACCTTCTCCACCCAGGGTAACCCGTATCGGTTAAGACGATCCATGAATGGATCAGGATCAAATTGCTCGACGTTGAAAACCCCCGCGCCACGCCACACGCCGGTTTGCATTAACATCGCGCCGATCATGGCGGGAACGCCGGTGGTATAGGAAACAGCCTGCGAACGCACTTCCCGATAACATGCTGCATGGTCGCATACGTTGTACAGGTAGACGGTTTTCGACACCCCGTTCTTTGTTCCGCGAATCAGGCAACCGATGTTGGTCTTGCCGGTATAGTTTTCCGCCAATGAACCCGGATCGGGAAGCAACGCCTTTAAAAACTGTAACGGAACGATTTTTTGTCCCTGGAACGGAACCGGATCGATACGCGTCATGCCAATGTTCTCGAGCACCCGAAGATGCGTCAGGTATTCCTGCCCGAACGTCATCCAGAATCGGATTCGCTGCAATTCCGGAATATGTTTTACCAGCGATTCAAGTTCCTCGTGATAAAGCAGGTAAATATCTCGCGGCCCCACATCCGGGAAATCGAACGATTTTTTTATCGCTAAGGGCGGGGTTTCGATCCATTTCCCGTTCTCGTAATAGCGTCCGCGAGCCGTGATCTCGCGAATATTGATTTCAGGATTGAAATTCGTGGCGAATGCCTTGCCATGGGATCCCGCATTGCAATCAAGAATATCGATCGTGTCGATGGCGTCGAAATGATGTTTGCGGGCATAGGCACAGAAAATATTGGTAACCCCCGGATCGAATCCGCAACCCAGCAGCGCCATCAGGCCCCGCTCCCGAAAGCGGTCGTGATACTCCCATTGCCAGCGATAACAAAAGCGGGCTTCGTCAAGCGGCTCGTAATTGGCTGTGTCCAGATAATCCACTCCCGTTTCCAGACAGGCATCCATGATGCTCAAATCCTGATAGGGCAGGGCAACATTGACAACCAGTTGCGGCGATGTCCGCCGGATCAAAGCCACCGTTTCGTGCGTATGGTCGGCGTCGACCTGCGCGATGCCGATCGGACGCCCGATCTCGTCGCGTATCCGTTCGCATTTTTCAAGCGTACGACTCGCAAGCTGGATATTGGCGAATACATCGGACGCCTGGGCGCATTTATGAGCGACGACGCGGCCGACGCCTCCCGCGCCGATGATGAGTATGGTATCCCGTTTCATGACAGGACAATCTAAAGCCATCAGTGCAATATGGCAAGCATAAAATTACACTTGTAAAAGCGGGGTTGCGGATTTGCCGTCTTAAGTATAAGATACTCCCATTTGCGGAAGCATATTTCCGCGACCGGAACCGATTGAGGAAAATGAAAGGAATAACCCATGGCGATTATGGATGTTGAAGCGATCATGCGGATACTGCCGCACCGGTATCCGTTTCTTATGATTGACAAAATCGAGGCGTGCGATGACAAGGCGCATATCGTCGCCATCAAGAACGTAACTTGTAACGAACCTTTTTTTCAAGGCCACTTTCCCGGTAAGCCGGTAATGCCCGGCGTATTGCAGATCGAGGCCATGGCCCAGGCCGGCGGCGTGCTGTTGAGCCGCGTCGCCGAGTACAAGGGGCAGATACCTTACTTTACCGGAATGACGAAAGTCAAGTTCCGGCGTATCGTGCGGCCGGGCGATAGTTTGCGCCTCGAAGTCACACTCCTCAAAATGCGCTCACGCCTGGCGTTTTTCAGCGGCATGGCAACCGTTGACGGAGAGCGCGTGTCCGAAGCCGAGTTCTCTTGCATGATTGGCTAGGCAATCACTTGATTGTAACGGCAGGGATAAAATCGACTATGAGTGCGGGAAATCCAATATGAAAATGACCGGCATGCTAACATTGTGCGCGTTGATAGCGACGGCAATCGTGACGCCGCTTAACGCGGAGGATAAAGGGTACGTCAATTTCACATTCGAAGATGCCGATATCCGCTCGTTCATCAAACTGGCCGGCGAAGCCATGGATCGGCGGATCATTGTCGATCGCAACGTCGAGGGAACCGTTACCGTTTTAACCC
>PWZG01000278.1 GCA_003567575.1 PVC group bacterium
TATCCCGGACGTGGTTCACCTTGCCATGATCGTCACCAGTCGCGGCGATGCGTTTGTCACCTTCCTTTATCCGTTTACCGTGCTGCACGTGAAAGGCGTTACCAAGTAATGCAATCGTTGATGGTCGTTTGTTCGATCATTGGCGTTGTTGCGGTAAGATCCGATTTAAAAAATTCGATAAACAAATGACAGTGAGTTCCATTGGGAGGGAGCACAATCCAGACGGAAATATGAATGCGATCGACCTTGGAGTGCGGCGGTCGACACCGCCGCCTTTCCAGCGGCGAAGCATGGCTTCGCCTCCGGAAACATTGTTGTCAATGATAGTCTACAAGATGAATTCAGAAATCTCATAATGCGCAAGACAGGAATCAGAACAACCGGCGTTTTGGCGATGGTGGCGCTCGGATCGGCGTTGACGATGTCCGTACCTGCCCGGCAATATACGTGGACCGGTTCGGGCGCCGACAACCACTGGGCGAATGCCGGGAATTGGATGCCGGTCGGTGTGCCGGGAACGGATGCCGAGGTCGCGGTGCATCACGGATCGGTTTTCCTGACCAATGAAACAGCCGAACTGGCATCGTTTACCATGACCGGCGGTACGTTGATGTTCAGCAATTGGACCACCCGGTTGCGGGCAACCGAAATCGAGATTCGAAACGGAACGTTGACCTTGCCCCCCGCGTTCCGCGAAAATCAGATGTCGAACCGGATTTGGATGATCTGTTCGAATTTGACCGTCGGAACCGCGGCAACGATGGATGCCGATCAGCGCGGCTATTTGCGCGGTCAAGGACCGGGAAGTTCGACGGCGACCTTCGGCGGAAGTCACGGCGGCCGCGGCGCAGCCTCCGAGTCGGGTTGGATACGGCCGGAACCCTACGGTTCCCTGTCCCAGCCGACCGAGCCGGGTAGCGGCGGCTGGTCGACCATCGGCGACGGCGGTGCATCGAGCGGACACGGCGGCGGCGCGATCCGGATCGATGCGACCGGTCATGTTGAAATTCACGGCGTCTTGTCGGCCAACGGCATGCCGCAAGGCGACACGCATGCTTCCGGAGGCTCGGGAGGTTCGATCCTGATCAACTGCCGCGCCTTCTCGGGTAGCGCGACCGGTCTTCTGTCCGCACGCGGCGGCCATGGAACCCATCGCGGCAGCGCCGGCGGCGGGGGCCGGATCGCGGTCGTTTACGATCCCGCGGCGCAGGCGCAAACGGCGCCGGGTAATCCGGATGTCCGTTTTCGAGCCGCTCCCGGAATTGGCGGGTCGTATCCTCATACCGCCGAAGCGGGAACCGTGTATCTGCCGGATACGGCGTTTCTGACCTCGCCGATGCGCGCCGCGCAATGGCAAGGGGTCAATGTGTACGCGGGCAGCCTGGCAACGCACTGGGAAGTCTCGGAACTGCAAATCGACGGACGGATTGCCTTCCCCCAACTGGAAACCCTTCAGGTGGCCGGGAATCTACGGATCAACGACGGCGGCCGCTTGACGTTGTTCAGTCATCCGACGAATATCGTTGACGCGCACATCGGCTTCCGGCTGGATGTTGGCGGAACCCTGTCGGTCGAGGATGGCGGGAAACTCGTGCTGTTTTGCGATCCGGAAACCGGTGGCGCGCCGTATATCGAGTGCGGCAATCTCGTGCTGCAATCCGGAGGCCTGATCGATGCCGATGGGCGGGGATTCGGCGCGATGATCGGGCCTTCGTCTTCCACCTCCGAACGCCAGGGCGGCGGGTACGGGGGCGCGAGCGCGGCGCCGGGTCCGGAACCGGTTTCCGGCGTGGCGTATGCGCCGATGCTGCCCGGTAGCGGCGGAGGTGACGCCGCTGCCGGTGGCCGTGGTGGTGGTTTCGTCCGGATCGGCGCGCGAAACCGGATGATCCTCGACGGCACGATCAGCGCCAACGGGCACGAACGCGTCTCAATCCATCGCGGTGGCGGCGCCGGGGGTGGCATCCTCCTGAGCGCGGACCGGATCGAGGGCGCGGGCGCCCTGCGGGCCAACGGAGGCAACAGCTCGCATGAAGGCAGAGCCGGTGGTGGCGGGCGGATCGCGCTCTGGCGACCGTTTCTGCCGCCGTCCTTTTTCCGCGATCTTGCGGCGCGACCTTTACCCGGCAACAGTATCGAGCGCGATCCGGCGCGTGACACGCCGAATCTGACCATGACCGTCGATCCCGGGACGGGCGGCTACCAGCCGGAACGCGCCGGTAAAGGCACCCTGTTTTTCGGGTTCATGCAATTCGGTACCCTGGTGGAAGTGAGGTATAACCAATGATCATTCCTGAAGATGTGACAACCCTTTACAAACCGCGTGTTTATCGACCCGGAAAGTTCACGGCCTACGGATATCCAAAGGAAGGCCGCAAGACGTTGCTGAATCTTGCCGGTCCAGGAATATTGAAACGCATCTGGAGCACGGCCCATCACGTAGAACGCGTCAAGTTGCATGTTTTCGTCGATGGAACCGATCAGCCGGCGCTTTCAGGATTTATCCACGAACTGGCGGCGGCGGCGGAACGGATCGAGCGACCCGATATTCCGCTTGGCGGATTTTACGATCACCTGAGCGCCAATCTTTATTTACCCATCCTGTTCCGGAAATCGCTACGTATCGACGCCGAAGCGACCGGCGAAACCGGAGACGGTCCCTACTGGCAAATTGATTACGCGCTGGGCGCCGGAGACATGACACCGTTGCCGCGCCAGGTAGCGGACGCCGCCGGTAAACCGGTGTTGATCTACGACGACAATCCGCCCGCCGCCGAACCGCCCGCGATCGAAACGGCAATCCTGGACGAGGATATCGAGCTGCGCAGCGCCTCCCCGGGCAACCTCTGGATTGAAGGCGGCGGGATCATTCGCGAAATCGCCATTCACGGCAAAGCGCTCGACAGTCTGTTGCTGCGCATCGCCTTCGACGGTCAACGCGGCGCGGACGACCGTCTCGATGGTCCGTTTCAAGTCGATGCCCCGCTGCGTTATCTGGTCGGTCCGTTTGCCAATGCCTGCGTGGAACGGACCGGATCGACGGCCATCATTCGTTTCCCCATGCCCTTCCGTGTTCGGGCGGGTATTCAACTGCTGACCGGCATGGATTACGGCTCGTTTCGCGAAGCCTACCATTTCAATGTGCGCGTACGGTACGAACCGCAACCGCCGCCGTCCGACGCGTTCAGCCATTTTTATGCCCGATTCCGAAGCGCAGTCACCAACGGGCACGACGATTTCGAGTGTTGCTCGGTTCGGGGCATGGGTCATTTCGTCGGCGTCCATATTTTCGATACGGGCCATGATCATGGCGGCGGCGACAATATCATGTTCGATGCCGGCGCCGATACCGCCGGCCAGTTACACGGAATTTGCGGCGAAGATTATTTTCATATGGCCTACATGCGGATCTGGAACCGTACCCCCTACAGCGGTTGTCCCGCGCATTCCGCGCGTTACCGGCATCACCTTGAAATGCCTATTCCGTTCCAAGAATCGTTCGTGTTTAACTGGGGCTCGTTCGCGAGCCAGCCCGCCAAGGCGGTAGCCTTCTGGTACCGGCAACCCGATCCGGATATGCCGGTCGACGGCAAGATTACCGGACACGAAGCGCGGTACACGCTCACGGGACCCTTTGACTTGACGCTCATGGATGCGTTGAAACCCGGCGAGCCGTTTCCGGAAACGGCCCGACCCTGGCCGGAGAAAATCGAGGATCTCACCCGGTCATGGCCCAAACAGGCGCAACAGGGATTCGTGGACCTTTGCCACGCGCATCGCCGCTACGCCTGGGCCGTTCCTCCCTCGACCGGCGGCATTCCGGGCAATGTGTGTACTTGCGCTGAAACCCGGCTCTGGTCGGACACCGCCGCCGAGGTTGTCTTCCGGCTGGGATGCGACGATCCGGTGCGACTGTACGTCAACGGTGTCCTGACGTTTTCCGACGATGGCCGCAACGCTCCGGATCCGTTCAAAGTGTTCAAGATCCCGGCTTCGCTGCGGGCGGGACTCAATACGGTTCGCGTCGTCGTGGGAAATACCGAGAATCAGAACTGGTACTGGAACGGTTTTTCGCTGACCATGGAACACGATCAACATACCGATATGATTTGGTGTTAGCAATGGAGGGTATCACGGGACTTGAAACGATTGGGCTTCAGAAGAAATTAACGGTGGACGATTACGGGCGACGATTACGGGACACGAGGAAGTCGCAAGAAATCGTCCACCGTAATCGTCGCCCGTAATCGTCAACCGATTTAGGGAGAAGAAAGCTGAGAAGAAAACGGAACACGATTACGAACCACGATTAAGGAACACGATTACGCGACATGAGGAGGCCGCAACCAAACAGGGGA
>PWZG01000393.1 GCA_003567575.1 PVC group bacterium
CAAAGATTCGAAATAATCGATTAGTCCCATTCTTCAATCCCTCAATTCCCTCGATTCCTTCAATCCCCTCGATTCTATCGACTCCCTCGACCGCGTCTTGCGCAAGCCGCCGTCACTCGACGCCCGCCACCGGACCTTGCAGGGCAGCCGCGTTTCCAGCGCCTGGGCGTCGACATGTTCCGGTGGAATGCATTCACGAATCAATTGCAGCAGCCAATCGACCGCTTGCCGACCGCAGTCCAGATTGGGTTGCGCCACGCTGGTCAACGGCGGCCAGGCGTTGCGGGCGGCATAGGTGTCATCAAAACCGGTCACGGCAAGATCGCCGGGAACGCGCAACCCCGCCTCGGCGCACCCCGCCAGCACCCCCAGTGCGAGTTCGTCGTTGGCGCACAACAGGGCCTCGGGCAGCGTGCCGACTTTCAAAAGACGCCGCAGCGTCATCCGTCCGGTTGCATAACGGTCCCAATCCAAGGGTTTCACCGGCTCGGTCAATACCGGCGCCTTGAGACCGGCCGCGGTCATGGCCTCTTGAAAACCTTGGGTCCGTTCAGTCAGGGTCTCGAATCCTCGCTGCTGATCGTTTTCCACGACCACCGTCGTCAAATACGCCAAGCGCCGATAGCCATGATCGAGCAGATGGCGTGTCAAATCCCGCATCCCCTGATGGTTGTCCGATCCCACCCAAGCAACGCCCGGCAACCGGGCACCTCCCAGCGACACGACCGGAATACCGGCCGTCAGAAACCGCTTGACCTCTGTTTGGCAGGTCGGATGGGTAACACTCATCAGCAGCACCCCCTCGACCCGGGCATCGAGCAGGTTGTCTACGGCGCGTTGGGCCGCGTCGGAGGTCCAGAGCATTTCGCTGCTCAGCATGCCATAACCCGCCGCCTGGATGGCCAGCGAGACGGCGTGCAGCCGCTCCAGGTGTACCTGCAGCAGGCTGGCGGTGGTGATCAGACCGATCAGGCCGCTGCGCTTGCCGCGCATGAGCTGAGCCGCGCGGTTGGGCCGGTACTCCAGCCGCTCCACGGCATCAATAATCCGGCGACGGGTCTCCGAACGCAGTTTCCCGGCATAACGCGGATTCTCGCTCAGCGCCATCGACACCGAGCGTCGCGAGACACCCGCCGCGTCCGCCACATCCTGTTCGGTTACGACCATCAAATCTCCTTTTGAAAAAAACCACAACTTCTCACGTGCGCAACTGTACCAAGGCGTGCATGCGATGTCAAGGAGTGCATCGATCGAGGGCGCATCATACTGTTGACAAACCAGTACCACTGTAGTGCTATGTTCCCATGCCAAAGAAGATACGAGAGCTGATTAGCGACCTGAAGAAGGCAGACTTCCTAGATCGCGGCGGCAAGGCAAGCTATCGCAACTTCACTCATGCCAAAGGCGCCAAGATAACGTTCCGCGGCAATCCTTCGCATGATGCGAAGCGATACCAGGAACGCGACTTTCAGAAGGCGCTTCACGAGGTGGTAGAATGAAAACAAGCGATCAATATCTCAAGATTGTCGAGTGGTCGGAAGAGGACCAGTGCTATGTCGGGACTTGCCCCGGCCTCATGCTCGGCGGAATCCACGGGGACGACGAAGCCAAAATCTTTACCTTTGTCTTGATCGCCATCTCAGCCGATTCCGGGACCATCCTGATGGCTTCCTTGCTTTCATGCGTGACATTTCGATATCATTCGACAATAATAGTCGAAACGCGATTTACGAAGGGCAACATTATGCAACAGGAAGAATTACGACTTCACTACCTGCGTCGGCTGGAATGCTGGCCATCAGCAATTCGACGCTATTTATACGCCATGCCGGGACGACCGGATCTTGGATGTTACGGAACCGGCGATCACGGTCATTGGTCGATACAAGCCAACAACACAGCCGCCGGCGCGTTTGCCGTGCTGGCAACCGATCCGGAATTCGATACTAACCGCGCGGGAATGAGTCGGGACGAAGTCCTTGCCTGGGCCCTGCGCCTGGTTCGGTACACGCTTTACAGTCATCATTCGGGTGGTGGCGCCACCACCGATCATGAACCCTGGGGGCATTCCTGGATCAGTGCCTTGGGGCTTGAACGGATGATGCATGGCATGGAAGCGTTGGAACCGTACCTGACTGATACGGACAGGGAAGGGTTTCAGCGGCTTTTGGTGTCGGAATGCGATTGGCTGATGGATTGCTATTACCGCGGATCGAGTACGACGCCCGGCGCGGTTACGGCTGGTTTGGTCAACCAAAACCATCCCGAAAACAATATCTGGAACGGCTGCATGTTGCACCGTACGGCGCGGTTGTATCCCGATACGCCACGCCGCGATGAATACCTGGAAAAAGGTACGGAGTTTTTGCTTAACGGAATTTCAATCGAAGCCGATGCCGCTGCATCCGAAATCGTGGCCGGCAAACCGTTGCGTGAATGGCATGTCGACGCGAACTTTTTCCCGTCATACGCGCTCAATCATCACGGTTATCTCAATATCGGCTATATGGTTATTTGCCTGTCCAATATCGCGATGATGCATTTTTCCTGTCGCACCAACAATTGGGATGCTCCTGAAGGATTATATCATCATGCCCGCGAACTTTGGCAACTGGTGAAGACCTGCACCTTTCCGGATGGCCGGTTATGGCGTATCGGCGGCGATACGCGGGTGCGTTATTGTTACTGTCAGGATTATGCCGTCCCGACCTGGCTGCTGGCCTGTGACCGTTTCGGCGATACTGATGCCGCAAAACTGGAAGCGGGCTGGCTGTCGATCCTGGATAAGGAAGCGGCGTCCAATCCGGACGGTGCATTCCTGTCGGCGCGTCTGGCAGACATGGAATCGGTATCGCCGTTATACTACACGCGTCTGGAAGGCGATCGCGCCGCCTCACTATCGATGGGCGCGCGATGGCACCGGACAGCGCTTGCGGCACCCTCTGAAAACAACGAACCCGCGTCACGGAGCGCATCGATAAAAACATTAACCGATTGGTCCGACGAATATCATGGCAGCGTGATGGTACGCGGCCGTAACCGCATGGCATCCTGGACCTGGCTGGCCGCCCAGAAGGCACCCAACGGTCAATGTATACCCCCCTGGAAAAGTTACATGGCCGAATGGCACGGCAGTTTGGCCGGATGCGTGCGAGGACTCGGCCGGATACATGAGATCAGGAACGAGCCCACGCAACAACAATCGTTTCCCGGCGGGTTTGTTGCCTGTGGCCGGATGACGACACATTCTCAGGAACACGTGGGTGAAGGCGAAGCGAATCGCGATATCGCGTTCAGCGACCAGGCCTGTATCGCATTGCCGGATGATCGAACCATGGTTGTTTTGCAACGGGCACGCGTCGGGTGCCGAACCTGGTTACAATCGGTGAAAGGATTATATCTGCCGGTCCCCAATGATATTTTCAACGATAAACACCGCGCCGCCATGGACGCGGGCGGCCCGTTCGTGCTAAATGGATGTCCCGGCACGGCGCAAACCCGTGCCGTAAAAGGCGATTGGCTGAATATGGACGATTGCCTTTCCGTGGTACGGATTTACGGGCCCGAACTCGTCATTCACCAGCCCGCCGGCCGCCAAATAATGATTCGGGGAAAAGAACGGGCGGGCGGCCACCTTTACGCCGACGAAATCTGCTGCGGCTGTACGGAAGGTGTACACGCCGTGGACGCCGGCACGACGCTGTTCGATCTCGGAGCGGTAATTCTTTCCGGTATCGACGGACCCAAAACACAGGCGCTGTTCGACACCGATCCGCCGCGGACCGTCGAATCCGTTTCGCCCGATGTCCGTGCTGTAACGCTTCCCGGCGCCGACGGACGCCGGTATTATATCGCTGCCAACTTCGGCGTCACCGAAGCGGCGGAACCTCTCCCTTCACCGACGGACGAATGGTCCCAGGTAATCGAGGGAATGACAATCTTGCGCCATACGGCGGGAATAGTCCAGGCCATCATACCGCCCGGTCATGCCGGCGTCATGGTGTCGACGAGCGCGTGAGGTTGTCGCAACATAATCGTGTCATTCAAATGGATACCCCATATTTTATCTTTTCAGCATAATCTGAAATGACTTGATTTCATTTGGTTTAAGCACAAAAAAACATTGAATTACCGATGTAAACTTGGTATGATGCTTTTGACAGCAGCCGATTTGCATGAGTCTGGCTGTCTCCGTTCGTGACGCGGGCAGACGCATGCATAGTGAAAAGAAGGTTTATCTTTAGTGACTTATTCAAGCATGTTTGCGCAAAAAACAAGAAAACGGTGAGCCGCTTACTTGCGTGATCACCCTCTCCCTCTGGGAGAGGGCCGGGGGGAGGGTTGG
>PWZG01000556.1 GCA_003567575.1 PVC group bacterium
ATCCGCCAGCGGGCCGCGGAAACCGGCTCGGGCAACTTCAGTCGCGCCCAGTAATGTTCCCCTAACCGATCGCTGACGGTGGTCTGAATATCGACCGCGGACTCGCGTTCCAGCACGGTTTCCCATGCCGGATCCTCCGTCTCGTCCTTCGCCATTGCCACGGTCAGTCCGCCCTCGCCGCGTAGCAAGAGCGCGAATTCGGCGACCGTGTACGCTTGCGGGAACGTCACGCTAAGCACACCGCCCTCGCGACCGCCTTTCCAGTTTCTCCCGCCGAAGCGTCCGTTTGCCGGCAGGGCTTCGTCATTGAACGCCAGTTCGGCATTGGCAAAGACGACCTGATCCCAATAGTGATGGTTCGGGTTGAGCAGTTTGCCGGCGGGCGCCGCACTCGCCGGCGCGTCCGGCGCCTGACCCGACCAGCGTACGGGGGCGGGCGTAGCGGCGTGAATGGTCATGCTTGCGCTCAGCGTTATGGCCAGGCCGAGCACGGCTGTCCTGTTCCATGATCGTGTGGTGTTTGTCATTGGGGTTCTCCTTTTATCGGAATCTCAAGAATTGTCAAGCTTGCCGGCGGCAACGTGAAACGGGCGGCGAACGGCTCGGTCGCGGTCTCAATCCGCACCCGGTCGGGATGCTCCAGCGTGTTTTCGGTCCATACATCCCCGTCACGCGCCAACCGGCGCACCGTCATCGTTTCGCTTGCCGGGACGAGCCCGTGCAAGTCGAGCGTGACATCGAGCGGACGGTCGGGCAACTTTTGCACCAGCGAAAGCCGCAACGCGCGGCGATCCTCCGAGATGCTGGCCAAAGCATCAAGCGCCTGGACGTCGTCAAAATGTTCGAGGGTGGAAAGGTTCTCGTCCCTGGCCTTTTCCACGTCCACGATGCCGCAGAAGAACCGTTCGTGTTTGGCCTTGAACACCGGCGCATCGGCGACGCTCTCGACCACGCGGCCGCGGTCGTGCGCGTCGCGGATCAGTTTGTGCGCGTGCCAGGTGGTCTGGCACACCATCCGCTCGCGGTCGGTCAAAATCGGCGCAATGGTGTTGACCGCCAGCGAAACGTTGGCCAGATCGACGCTCGCGGCATGGCGCAGGATCACGTGCATCAGCGATGCCAGGGCGAGCGCGTCGGCATAATGGTAAACCTCCTCGACATCGTGCGGCGTTCCGTGGCGGGAACGATACCAAAGGTTCCACTCGTCGAAGGCAATACCCGGCCGCCGCGTCACCTCGGGAAGCGCGCCCAGCTCGCGGTGCGCGCGCGAATGCGCGCCGAGCGGGATGTCCATGGCTTCGTCGATGATCTGGTCGGTCGCCCTGAAAAACTTCTCGCAAACGCGCGAGGCAGCCATCAGGTCCTCGAAGCAGGGGCGGCCGAAATAATTGTGCATGCTGAGCATGTCGGCCAGCCCGATCAGGCGGAACATCACCGTGCGATCCCACTCGGGGTCGGGCCGCCCCAGACCGCACACCGCCACCCTGATGGTCGGATCGACCGCCTTCATCTGGCGGATCGCCTCGGCACACCATTCGGCGTACTGGGCGGCGGTCTTCTGTCCCGGTTGCCACTGACCGTAAATCTCGTTGCCCAACCCGAACAGCTTCACGCCGTAGGGCTCCTCGCGGCCGTGCGCGCGGCGCAGATCGGCGTACTGCGTCGGCTGGCTGCTGTTGAGATACTCGACCAGGTTGGCGGCATCCTCGGGGCTCTGGGTATTGGCGTTGACGCACAGATACAGTTCCGCGCCCAGCTCGCGGCTGAGCGCCCAGGCCTCGGGAATGCCGAAGGCGGTGGACTGCGCCTGGCCGCCGTGCCCGCGGAAGAGACGCGCGCGGGGACGTTCGGAAACGGGACCGACCAGATCCTGCCAGTTGAAATAGGCGGTGGCGCAGCCGCCCGGATAGCGTACGAAACCGGGGCGCTGCGCCTTCAGCGCCTCCAGGACATCGGTCCGCACCCCGTCGGCGCGAGCCCTCGGACTGCCGGGATCATAGATCCCGCCGTTGACGCAACGGCCCGCTAATTCGATGAACTGCCCGTACAGCCGGTCGTCCAGCGTGCCCAGCGTCTTGTTGCCCATCACCACAAGTTCAGCGTTATGCGTTTGATTCATCCGTTTTCCTTTTGACGCCTTTCACCGAATCCGAATCAGCGTTCCACTGTACACGCCGTTGATGAAACGCACCGTGCCGGGTTCGCCGGCGCCTTCCGTCCAGCCGGTTCCGCCAAGAACTTCAAGATCGGCTTCCACGCCGGCGAGCGGTTTGGTTTCGTCCGTTATCCGATCGAGCAAGCGATTCACGACCTGTCCGTCGAGAAGCATCCCCTGCTCGTGGATGGGTACCTTGCGCCAGATCGTGATCCGTCCACCGCCACCGCCACCGCCACCGTGAGCGGAGATACCCGCTCCGCCGTTATGTGTCTTCTGGAGACGGCCGTCCCCGGCCGTTGGTAATCCGGCGGGAAACCTGCCTTCGCGCAAGGCTACGGCAAGGGCACGCCGCCGGCTCCAGTCGGTATGTTTCTCGAACGTTTGTAGACGCCGGCCGGGAACGCTCATGGCCGCCATTCCGGATCGTGCGGCGACCAGAACATGACGGGCGCGATGATCCCGCCGGTTCCGAGTTCGGCCAAATGGGTTCGACTCTCAATCTTGACGGTGACCCAATTCTGTTGACCATGCCGAATCGCGGTGGTCGCCGGCATATCGAAGGGACGGAAGGTGCCGGGCGCACCGGGAAGACCTTCCTTGGATTCGGTGCTGTATCCAACATAGCGTCCATTGATCCAAACCTGAGCGATCCGATCTACGCCGCCGAACCAAAGATAAATCGGACGGCCCTCGAATTCGTCCGGGACCGTCACCGCCTGCCGGTACCAGGCCACGCCCTTATAGTAATGCAGTCCCTGATCGGACCAGCTCTTCGAGGTTGTCCGCAACGGCTGCCAGTTACCTCCGAGCGGACCCGCCCGGTGCCAGCCGCCGATTTCCCCGATCTCCGCCGGATCGATCAGGAAGTCCCATTCGTCGTTCAACCCCTTGACCAGGTCGCCCGCCGCGACCGTGCGGTGATGTCCCGCAACGAC
This sequence comes from PVC group bacterium, assembly GCA_003567575.1. Taxonomy (GTDB): domain Bacteria; phylum Verrucomicrobiota; class Kiritimatiellia; order CAIKKV01; family PXCX01; genus PXCX01. The sequence continues at coordinate 3,094 of PWZG01000556.1, forward strand.
CGCCGGTTCCCAGAACCGCTTGAAATAGTTGTCGCGGCCGAAATGCGCATGCCGGTCGGAACGTTCCATGAAACTGACCAGTGCCAGGCGGGCGCGCATGGCCGGCCAGGCAAAATCCTCGCCCTCAAGGACATGGTCGGCCAGCGCGTCGGTGAGCGTCCAGTAGGCTTCCATCTGCTCGTGCGCGGCGTTGTAGTCATGGCGGTTGCGCGCCGCGATCATGTCAAGGAAGATCTCCAGGCGGTCGGGACTCATCGGATTGTCCATGCCTCGGTTGCGATCGATATCGATCGGCGCGAACGTATGGATGATGCGCGGGTTGGGAACGACATGCCTTGGCGGGAAGAAATGCGCCGCATAGACATACCACGCGATTTGCAAATCCGGGTATTCGGGTTCCAATTCTTCGAGTACGCGGTTGAAAAACCAGATGTAGCGGTCGGTCACCGATGGCGCCGATCGCAACGGGTCCCAGGAATCGCCATCCAATTCCCGGCACCCCGCGCACTGGCAATACCCGCCGCCATCGCGCGGTCCCATGCTGAACTGACGCTGTCGCGGATCGCGTTCCAGCGATGCGCGCAGCGCCCCCACCACGGCTTCGAGCGCGCCGGGAGCGTGATGCCCCGAAAGACACACCTGGCTCCCGGTTCCCCGCGGCGGATTGCCGGGCAGACCGTGACGCCCCGTAGCCCGATCGATATCCCTTCCCATGCGCTGCCGGATACACCAGCCCGTGCCCGATGACGTCCAGCCGCCGATGCCGCGTATCTTGAGCGAAGGCGCCTGCACCGTCTCCTGCTCGACCAATTCTTCAACGGCATCCACGCCGTTCATTTGCAACGGCGCGCGGTCGGCCGGGGCGACGATCACCGCCCTCGCTTCGCCGTTTTCGACAAGCGTCATCGCCGCCAGGCGACCGGCACACAAGACCGCCGCGGCGATTGTCCATCCGATCGATTGATTTTTTTTGCGGGTAATTATTTTGAACATGGTCGATTTCCTTTTGGAGGCTCTTGCATTGATCTCCAACATTCCAACATTCCCCATCCCTCCAGGATACTGCCGGCCGCAGAAAAATACTATCCTGTAAATTGTTACTTACCAGATTTATTATCACGTTTGTCGGCTTGTGTCAACCAACCGCGGATTTTTCCCCTGAAGTTTTGCCATAAGAGGCAGGTCTTAATAAATCCGCGCCGCGATGCGGTGCTGTCGAGTGCGGTTTCGTTGCAAACAAACACG
>PWZG01000248.1 GCA_003567575.1 PVC group bacterium
GGCCTCCGGCAAACCGTAATGTTTTGCAATCTGTTTGATGGAGCGGGAGACGATCAACACGTTCTTGCCGTGGAATTCGCCGAGTGGATCGTTGCGAACATTGCCGGTCTTTGCGACGCCGTAGCGCTCACTGAAGATCGCCGCCGCCTGTTGGCCGAGGATGCCGGCGATCTCGTCCTGCGCCCACACATAGAATGCGCCCTCCGCGTGCTCGCCGGGGCGGCCGGGTACATCGCTGTCGGCGTCTTCGGCGGAATAGAACTGTCCCTGTTCGCCGGTCATGTCGCGCCGTACATAGTCGAGAATGTCGCTGACCGTTCCGGCAAAGAACGCCTCGCCTGTGATCTGATAGGCGTCCAGATAGGTGTTGGCCAATTGGGCCTGGTCGTAGAGCATCTTCTCGAAGTGCGGCACATGCCAGCGTTCGTCCACCGAGTAGCGATGAAATCCGCCGCCGAGATGATCGTGCATGCCGCCGTCAGCCATTTTGCGCAACGTGAACAGAACCATGTCCAGAGCTTCCCGTGTACCGGTTCCGGCGTAATGGCGCAGCAGGAAATCGGGAACGGATGGGCGCGGGAACTTCGGGGCGGCGCCAAAGCCGCCGTGGACGGGATCGAAAGAGGCTTTGATCTGTTCGTATGCCCGTTCGAGCAGGTTGCGCCCGATACCCGTATCGTCCGCATCCCCCGTCGACGCTATCTGTCGCAACTGTGCCAGTACGGCATCGCTGGAAGCGACAATACGGTCGCAATCCTTTTCCCATGCCTGCGCGATTTGCAGCAGGAGACTTTTGAATCCTGGCCGCCCCCAGCGATCTTCGGGCGGGTAGTAGGTGCCGCCAACGAACGGTTTTAGGTCCGGTGTCAGCCACACGCTCATGGGCCAGCCACCGCCGCCGGTTGTGGCCTGAACGTAGTTCATATACACCGTGTCCACATCCGGCCGCTCCTCACGATCCACCTTGACGTTCACAAAATGGCGGTTCATGACCGCGGCGATGTTCGCGTTCTCGAACGACTCGCGCGCCATCACATGACACCAGTGACAGGTCGAGTAGCCGACGGAGAGAAAAATAGGCTTGTTCTCGCGCCGCGCCTTGACGAATGCCTCCTTGCCCCACGGATACCAATCCACGGGGTTACGGGCGTGCTGCAGCAGGTAAGGGCTCTTTTCGCTTGTCAGTCGGTTCATGGCTTATGTTCGTTTATTGGCGATGCCATAGATGCGCAGTTTGGTTTTCACCAGGCAGTCCAATGCAGGCAAGTCTTTTCGTAACAGTTCAGGTAGCCGCCCCAAAGCGGGCGGCTACCTGAATGAAATAGCTTACGCCGCCATCATTAGTTAGGGTAATAATATACCTCCCCTGAAAAGTCAAGGACAAGAATATTTTCTGAAGTTTTGTCCATAAGTTATTTTCCGCATGGCAAAACTCAGAGAATTCGCTGGTGTTGACATTAACCGGATGTTTGGCCATAATATTCGCCTTGTTTCGGCACGGACACACAGGCAACGATTTAACGTGTATCGTTGTCACTATCGATATTAGATAAAAGCGCGGTAAGCCCCCGACAAAGAGGGTTGCGGGCTGAAGCCGAGTTGGGAAACATAGTCCGGTATAATTGGCTTAATGTATTCATTTGTTCGACATTGTCTGGTTCTGGCCTTTTTTGCGATCGGGATAATGCTTGTTTCCGGTTGTGCGACGACGCGGGTTACGCCGTCGCAACGCGAAGTATCGATTGTCTTACGTGGGTTTGACCGGGTTGATATGGACGGGAGTGAAAGGACGGCGGCCCAAGTTTCCAGTCGTTTGAGTGGTCAGGTCGACAGGGATACTGTGATTAAGATCGAACGTGATGCCGGTGTATCCGGTGAGGCGATGGCACATCTCGTCGGTACGCTACAGCGGGACGGTTTTACCAGGGTGATTTTTGTCAGTGAACGCCACATAGAAATCGACGTACCATAGAATTATCTGCCACGATGACAAATGCCATTCGAATTGAGCAATTGGTTGTTGAATATCCCGTGCGCCGGAACGTTGTGCGTGCGCTCGATGGCATAGATTTTTCCGTTCCGCAGGGTCAGGTCGTCGGTTTTCTGGGGCCGAACGGAGCAGGCAAGACCACGGCCATGCATGTTCTGCTGGGATTCGTTCGCGCGTTGTCCGGTAACGCCTTTCTTTTCGATCAGGACGTGCGGGATTCCATCGCCCGCGAAAGAATCGGTTACCTGTCGGATGTTACCGAAACCCACCGTTTTTTGACTGGCCGCGAGACGCTGGCGTTTGCCGGACGTTTATTCGGTTTGAAAGGCCGGCGGTTGCGGCAACGGATCGAAACGGTACTCGATCGTGTCGCGCTGGAAGAGGTCGCCGACCGGCGTGTCGGTGGTTATTCGCGCGGGATGCTGCAACGCCTGGGGCTGGCGCAGGCGCTGATCAACGATCCGGACTTGTTGATTCTTGATGAACCGACCAGCGGTCTCGATCCGCTGGGCCGCATGCGTATAAGACAATTGATTGCCGATTTGCGAGCGGCCGGAAAAACCGTCTTTTTCTCGTCGCACGAATTATCGGAAGTGGAACGGGTATGCGATCGACTGGTTATCGTTGCTCGCGGTCGCGTGGTGGCCGAAGGGCCGCAATCAAGCGTTGTGCCGCCGGATGAAAATCTGGAAACCTTTTTTCTGCGAGTCATTGCATGAACCGGATTCTTGCCATCGCCCATATTGTCGGGATCGAAATGCTGCGTCAAAAGGCGCTGTACGTGCTGCTCATTTTAATGTCCGCATTGTTGTTCGCCCTTGCTTCGGTTGATGTTTTCGGCATGGAAGGAGTTGTCCGTCACGTGCAGGACATCGGTATGTTGACCGTCTGGGTTCTTTCCTGGGGAACGGCGGTGCTGGTTTCCGCGCGGCAATTGCCGCGGGCCGAAAAAACCGGCGCCGTTTTTGGACTCCTTGCAAAACCGCTATCGCGCGGCGAATTATTGCTTGGCAAATGGCTGGGTTCCTGGCTGCTGACGGTGGTGGCGGCGCTGGTTTTTACCATGGTCGTTGTATTGGTTGTCATCATCCATGGCGGCCGTTTCAACGGTACGACACTGTTGCAAGCCGTTTTTTTACACCTGGTTGCGCTGGCGGTCATCTGCGCCGTGGGCATGGCATTGTCGACGGCTTTAAACGAAGACGCAGCCATGGTCACCACGTTGGTGCTGACCGTCGGTTCATATTTTATTATGCCGCGTCTACCCTACATTCTGGCCGAGATGCCGGGATGGCGCGCCGTTCCGGCCTATCTTTTGTATTATCTGGCGCCGCATCTGGAATGGTTCGATATGCGCCGGCGTTTGGTTCATGATTGGGGACCGTCGCCGTGGTGGGCTTTTCTGAGCGTGACGGCATACGGCGCTTTGTACACGGCGGCCGCCTTGTTGAGCGGTTGGCTGATTTACCGACGTAAACGATTTAATCGGAATACGGCATGAAACCCCGTGTAAACTATCCCCTCGCGTGGCTGATGGCGTTTTGGTTGCTGGTGGCGATGGTGGCTGCCCGGATCGATGTCGCGGAGCGGCCGGACATGCTTCCGGTGGAGGGTACCGCCATCTTGTTGGTCAACGAAACCCGCCAGATAGTCGGACGCGAACTGTATCGGTCGTCCGATGTCTATTACCATCGCGGCGCCCGTCCGCAACCGCCTGGAACGGCGCGCGAGGATGCGCTGACCCGTTTGCACGAAGCCATATCGCCATCCCGACATACCCATTTGAACGCCGGTGAAGTATCGGAAATCATGCCTTGGCTGCTGGCGGCCATCAGGATGGATCCATACAATATCGAGGCCTGGCGGGTTGCCGCGTTCTGGTTGGCGGCGCCCGATGTGGGTAAACGAGACGAAGCCATCGCATTATTACAAAAAGCAGAGCTTCGACATCCGGACGATTACCGGCCACGTCTTGATTTGGCGCGCTTGCTTTTGAACGAGGGCGACTTCCCCAACGCGGTCAGGCATCTCGACCGCGCGCTGGACCGGTGGCGCCCTGATCCGCCGCGCGATTCTCGCAGGCAAGCGGAATTGGACAAATCGGAATTGCTGACGTATCGCGGGCTGTGCCACGAAATCGAGGGTGATCTCGAAAGCGCGTTGCAACGATACGATAAGATTCTGGAAATGGTTCCAGGCGCTCCGATTGTCGCGCGCCGTGACGCTTTGCGCAGGGGCGAAACACCGGATTTACCGCCGACCGCCTGGGTTCAGAAATCGATCAGACACCGGAATATGGATGCAGAAGGTTGCGATCATTGCGATGATCACTAATGCTAATGATAAC
>PWZG01000501.1 GCA_003567575.1 PVC group bacterium
ATTTACTGACCCGGCCGATGCCGTTCCAGGACAAGGACAAAGCGCGTAATTTCTTTCATCGCCTGACTCAAGCCACCCGTGACTGGAACAAGATCGCCATGGATACCGACGAATTCAAACAGCAACAACAGAAACTGGAAACGATGGTCAAGGAGGCGGCGGGCCATGCATAAGATATATCATCGTATTGAAAACATCGCCGGCAACGTGGTCAACCTGCGCGCATCCGGCGTCGCGTACCGTGATCTGGCGGAAATAACCTCGGAGCGCGGGGTTTCATTGGCGCAGGTAATTCAGCTTGAGGACGACCTGGTTTCGTTGCAGGTATTCGCCGGCGCACGCGGTGTTGCCACCAATGACCGCGTTCGGTTCCTCAACCATCCGATGCGGGTCCCCTACTCCGAGGATCTGCTCGGCCGCGTTTTTACCGGCAGTCTGCAACCGCGTGACCGGGCGCCGGTACCGGAAGGGCGCGTCGTTTCGGTAAGTGGACCGTCGGTTAACCCGGCCAAACGCATTATTCCTCGCAACATGGTGCGTACTGGTATTCCCATGGTCGATATATTCAATTCGCTGGTCGAATCGCAGAAACTTCCGATTTTCGCGCGCGCCGGCGAACCGTATAATCCACTGCTGGCGCGTATCGCGTTGCAGGCCGAAGTCGACGTCATCGTTCTTGGCGGCATGGGGTTGAAGCATGACGATTACCTGTACTTTCGCCGCACGCTCGAGGAGAGTGGCGCCCTGTCACGCGCGGTCATGTTCGTCCATACGGCAGCCGATCCGGTGGTCGAATGTCTGCTGGTCCCGGATATCAGCCTCGCGATTGCCGAACAGTTCGCGCTGGAAGGGAAACGTGTACTGGTCCTGCTGACCGACATGACCAACTTTGCCGATGCACTCAAGGAAATATCCATTACCATGGAGCAGGTGCCTTCGAACCGCGGATATCCCGGCGACATTTACTCACAACTGGCTGCCCGTTACGAAAAAGCCGTTGATTTCGACGACGCCGGCTCCATCACCATCCTGGCGGCGACGACGATGCCCGGCGACGATGTCACCCATCCGGTGCCGGATAATACCGGGTATATCACGGAAGGCCAATTTTATTTGCGTGACGGTCGTATCGAACCGTTCGGATCGCTCAGCCGTCTCAAGCAACAGGTCAACAAGGATACCCGCGAAGATCATCGCACCATCATGGATACGATGATCCAGCTTTACGCCGGATACCGGGAGACGATGGAGAAACACGCCATGGGATTCCGCATGAGCAAGTGGGACGATAAACTCATGAAATACGGCGAACATTTCGAAAAGGAACTGATGGATTTGTCGGTCAATATCCCCTTGGAAAAAGCGCTGGACCTTTGCTGGCGGATACTGGCGGATTGTTTCGATAAAATCGAAACCGGCATGCCCAGCAAGTTACTGGATACGTTCTGGCCCGAGGGAAAGGAAGACTGAAGACTGAAAACGGGAGCGTGGGTGGAGACTAAGAGTAAGTGGATGGAGTAAGTGGGTGGAAGGCCATGGTTGAGGTGTGGCGATATTCATGAGCGGCAAGATCAAGCATACCAAGAACGAGTTGAAAACGCAGCGTGAGAATCTGCAGCGTTTTCAACGGTTTCTACCGATGTTACAGTTGAAAAAACAACTGTTGCAAGCGGAAATTCAACACGTGTTGACGGCCATCCATGACGTCGAGAAACAGGTGGGATCGCTGCGCGATCGTCTGTCGTCATGGATCGCCTTGTTTGCCGATCCGATCGAACCGGCCGATTACCTGGCCGTCGAAACGGTACGCCTTACCGAAGGCAATGTCGCCGGCGTTCCCGTCCCGGTTTTCGAACGGGTGGAATTCGAACGCCGTCTTCCCGATCTGTTCGCCACGCCGTCATGGATTGACGATGCCCTCGCAGTGCTGGAAGAATGGCTTACGTTACATGAACAGAAAAAGGTTTTGCACGAACAGGAACGCCTTATCCGGGCGGAACTGGTGACGACATCGCAACGCGTCAACCTGTTTGAAAAGGTTAAAATCCCGGAGACCAACGAAAATATCCGGGTAATAAAGATCTTTCTCGGCGACGAACAGACTGCTGCCGTGGCCCGTGCCAAAACGGCGAAGGACCGCCTCCGGAGGTAAACGTTTTTATGATCGTATCGATGAAAAAAGTTACCGTTCTGACGCTGGAACGCCATCGCGAAAAAACGTTGCGGACATTACGCAAGCTCGGCGTTATCCATCCTGAACCCTTATCCACGCCGTCGGACGACGCCGTGGATAAGGTTCGTCAGGAATATCAGGCGCTGTATACGATCGTAAAACACCTCGAACAGCGCGCGCAAGACCGGCAATCCGCACCGTCACAGACGCAAAGTCACACCGCCACCACCGGCCAGGATACCGATGAACCGACAGACGATCATCCGGTTTCTCGATTACAAACGCTGTTCGACGAACTTAAAAACGCAACCGAACGCCGGGCCGCCGTCGACCGTGAGATACGCGACACGGAACCGTTGGGCGATTTCGATCCGGAAACCGTGCGTGAATTGGAACAAAAAGGCGTTCCGATCCGGCTTTTCCGCCGCAGCGGAAAGCAGGCGGTCAGCATGCCGCCCGACGTTGTATTGCATGTTTTGCATCGCGACCGCAACCAGACGATTTACGCAATCATCGGTTCCGGCGAACCGGATCCCGCCGATCAAGCCGTACCATTGCCGGCCCGCTCACTCGGCGCGATGCGCAGGGAACGCACCGAACTAGATGATCGCATCCACGAAATCAACGGGAAATTGAATGACGCTGTCCGTTACCTGCCGTTTTTACGTCGGCAGTTGACCGAACAGGCAGATGCCCTGCGCTTTGTCGAAACCAGCGCCGGCATGGGACAACGCGAAAGCATTGTTTACCTGCGCGGCTATTGTCCCACCGACAAACTGGATGCCATACGCGCGGTGGCCGACGACCAGGGATGGGCGATGCTGGTGGAAACTCCCGATCCCGCCGATCCCGTTCCGACATTGATTCGACACCCGAAATGGGTGCGCCCGATCCGGGCGGTACTTAACCTGATGGGAATTCTTCCCGGGTACCGGGAAATCGATGTCAGCGCCTCTTTTCTGATTTTTTTCAGTTTGTTTTTCGCCATGATCGTTGGCGATGCCGGATACGGCTTCGTCTTTTTGGGATTGACCGCCCTCGCCCACCGGCGCTGGCGTCATGCGGCGCCGCCCGAACCGTTCCGGATGCTGACCGTACTGAGTATCGGCACCATCGTATGGGGATTACTGAGCGGCAATGTTTTCGGAACGACATGGTTCCCAACACTGGTTCCCTGGCTGACGGAGCGGGAGAACATGATGATGTTGTGTTTTCTGATCGGCGCCATTCATTTGACGGTAGCGCACGGATGGAATGCGATCACTATTCTCAATTCGCCGCGCGCGTTGGCGCAAGCGGGTTGGATTGCACTGACGTGGACGATGTTTCTGACCGCGCGCAGCCTGATCCTGGGCGCCGTGTTTCCCGTCTGGGGCTATGCATTATTGGGGATCGGACTGTTGCTGGTGATTGTGTTCATGACCCCGGCGGCATCGTTCAAGACGGAATGGGTGTCGCACGCCATGCTGCCGCTGACAATCATCAACAACTTTGTCGATGTCGTATCCTACGTGCGGTTATTCGCCGTCGGTTACGCCACGCTGGCGGTGGCGGAAGCCTTCAACGCCATGGCTATCGTCGACGATATGAGTATCGTCCGCGGCCTGCTGGCGGCGCTGATTCTGTTTTTCGGACATACCCTCAATATCATCCTGTGCGCGCTGAGCGTACTGGTCCACGGAATACGTTTGAATACGCTGGAGTTTTCGGGACATATCGGCATGCAATGGACAGGCTTTGCTTATCGTCCATTCGAGGCGGAAGCCGGGAAAGAGTGAGGCGACAGGATTGCGAGAGGCGACTAAGAGGTAACGACTAAGAGCGAGCAGTTAAGAGTAAGCGGTTAAGAGCAAGTGGGTTGGAGACCTTACAAAGAGGTTAATGGTTTTTACAAAAAGGAGGAATATCGCATGACGGAAGATTTATTTGTATCATTGGGACAGATGGGCGGAGTAGCCGCGATTGCGCTGGCGGCTGTTGGTTCGGCGCTGGGCACGGGCGCGGCGGGCATGGCGGCTGTCGGCGCTTGGAAGAAATGTTTTGCTCAGGATAAACCGGCGCCGTTCATGCTGGCGGCGTTTGTGGGCGCGCCGTTGACGCAGACGATTTACGGGTTGATTCTGATGCTCCAGATCGATGCGGCGGCGGCGGCCGATCCCA
>PWZG01000186.1 GCA_003567575.1 PVC group bacterium
CCATTACCACGCACCGTCACATGATAGATGGCTCCCGGATACTGGATCCGCAATGACCTGCTCATGGTGGAAGTATAACCGTTCCGACCAGACAATTCAAGCTATTTGTTATTTGTAGGACTGACCCCTGGCAGCCGCGATCGCGACCTAGTTCGAGCCATGAGAGATGCCTGGCAGAGCTATAGGGTTCAGGGCTAGACATTTGACGTGACCCCGAAGGCCCGCTGTCATGCTCATGGCAGGTCTTTCCACATCATGTGACAGTCGAGCCCTCGTTGGGCGAACGGGTGGTTCCCGTTGAATGTCCATGCATCGCCCGATAGATGGTAAAGGCTGATGAAACCGCATTTTTCGTGACATCTCCGTGAGGCCGGCCCCGTGCATTCGGCAAAAGCATGGCGGAACCCCGCGGCGTAGGCTTCGGAGAGAGCTGTTCGCAAAAGGCGCGTTGCAAGCCCCATGCCCTCGTATCCCGGCGCGATACCGATGGCGGCGACATGCAGGCATTCGCCGGTCCGCTTGCTTATCCGTGTGACCACCGGCGCGCGAAGCGCCGCCAGCAACGCCATGACCGCCGGAAGGACAGACTGCTCCTGTTCGGTAAGGTCCGGCGGCAGACGTTCGGCGTCCGGGTTCGCCGGATCGTCACAGACGATGAACCCTATCGCTGTTCCCGCTGCTTCACGGTCTTTGGCCACCCAGTATAACTTGCTTGCGAACGGGCTGGTTCCTCTCCCGAGGTGCATGGATTCCGCGATCGCCGCCATCCGTTCCCTGCTGAGCCCGAGACATGCCGTCAAGGGTTCGCGGTCATAAAACAAATCGACATAGAGCCGCAACAGCGCGCCGGCTTCATAGGGGAGGACCGGTGCGATCAAAAAACGGATATTTGAATCGGACATGGAGCAGCCTCATTCGCATTATTAAAAAATTTGTTTCACCGAGAAAATCACCCGATAACCCGCGTCAGCGAGCGGAGAATCCTTGCGGCCGGTAAAGATCTGGCCGATGATCGATGCATCCATATTTGGGGTGACCGACCAAGTGGCCGACGGCGCCAGATACGCACCGCATTCATCAGGGAAGATCATCACGGTCAGATCGGTATCGAGCAACGGGTGCGGAGGCCAGGTCAATCTGGCTGTTGCCTGCCATTTGGAAATCGACGGGTTGTCCGGTGCGATCCGGTCGGAACCGGTTGCCATGGCGTCCATGCCGCCGCCTTCGTTGTAAAGCAGCTCGAGCAACGCGAACAGACGCTTGGGGAGCATGGTGTCGATCGACATTGCCGTGACGGTTTTGAATTCGCGCTCGCCGGGGGGCGTGGCGGGACGGTGGTAGGTCATGGTTTCGCCTTTCAGTCCGGCGCCGCCCAGGTTGCCGGCCCAGCCCAGGCCAACCGCCCAGCGATCACGATAGCGGCCGGCAATGGTTTGGATGTCGTAGCTTTTCATATGAAAACCGAACAACAGTGCTGCCACCGTTTTGTCACGCTCCCGGTCGGGCCGTACGGCCGCTTCGAGGCGGGTCCCGAATCCGAAAAACCGCTGGATCCGGACGGCATCGGAACCGGGCCGTTCGGGGTAGTCGAAGTCGTAGACAGAATAATGATTAAAAATATCGTTGGGGTTGGTCATCAGGGCGACGCCCCAGTTGATTCTCTGCCGGCCCAGCCGCACATTCCAGTCGCCGCCATCCCATTCGGCATAAAGCCGGTCGGGCACGGCGTGCAACAAACTTGACCGGCTGTCGTAAACGGTCCATGAAAGATCAACCAGCCCGTCGTCACGATCGATGGCCTCCGCGTAGTCGGGGATGGATCGAACCGTATCTCCACCAAAATAGCGCAGCCGGCTTTGCGCATGAAAACTCCAATGCAGCCCTTTATCCAGACGCAGATTCAGGCGGGTTTGCGCCCGATATTCCATCTGGTGTCCACCCTCCCGCGTTTCAGTGCGAGGTGTATACAGGTAGTTCGGCGCTATCTGTACGTAACCGCTCGCATCCAGGCGGACCGAGTCATCGGCTGCCGGCGCAAGGGGTGCCGACAATCCGGTTGCCAGGATCAGGAGACAGGCCTTGGGGTTGAATCGTTTCCTTCTAAGTGTCATCACAATGATCGCACGAATTCCACCGGCGTCAAGGGCTTGCGCATGTTTTGTCCGAATCATTCATCCCCATGCCGTTCGTCTTTCACCACGGCGCCGTCAACCATGGTTACGACCCGGAGCGCCCGTTCGATGACCCGCGGATCATGGGTGGAAAACACGAACGTTGCCTGTTGGTCCCGGTTCATACGTTCCATGATGTCCAGCAGATTCATGGCCGATTCGGAATCGAGGTTGGCGGTCGGTTCGTCGGCGAGAATAAATTTGGGTTCGGATGCCAGTGCTCGCGCCACCGCCACCCGTTGCTGCTGACCGCCCGACAATTCGCGCGGCCGGGCGTCTTTGCGGTCGCTCAGTCCGACCGCGTCGAGCAATGCGTCGGTCCGGCGCAGCATGTCGGATTTGCAGCGGTTTTGCAGCAGCATGACGAAGGCCACGTTCTCGCGTGCCGTAAAGACCGGGATCAGGTTGAAATGTTGGAAAACAAATCCGATATTACGCAGCCGGAAAGCGATCCGTTGCCCGTCACGCATTCCGCCCAGATCGATGCCGTCAACCCGGACGACGCCGGAAGTCGGCAGATCCAACCCTCCCAACATATTGAGCAGGGTGGTTTTGCCTGAGCCTGACGGACCAACAATGCTGGTGAATTCGCCGCGTTCGATCGTCAGCGACACGTCCCGCAGGGCATGCACCGGTACGGTTTCGGGATGATAGGTTTTGCACAGATTATCGGTTTGTACCAGACTCATTGGGATCCTTTCACAAATCACGGCCGGCTTCCAGCGGCCGGATACGAATGGCTTTCCAGGCCGGATAGCATGAAGCCAGCAGTGTGATCGCAATGACCACGGCCAGAATGGATGCGTACTCGGCGGTGGTGAGAAACGGATAGATGGTCGAATCCCAGCCCAGGTGCGCGGCGCCGGCCGCGAATTGGTCCAGATGCAACCCGGACTTGCCGAGATGGCGGATCGTGCCCCATGCCAACACCATGCCGACGGTCGCACCCAGTGCCGTCAGAAGGGTAGATTCCAGCAGAATCATGCCGAAGACCCGGCGGCGGCTCATGCCGATCGCCATCAGCATGCCGATTTCGCGCATCCGCTCGAACAGGGCCATCAGCATGGTGTTCAGGATGCCGAAGGCGAGCGCGGCCATAATGATCAGGGTCACGATAAACAGCATGACATCGCCCAATTCGACCAGCATATTCAATTCCGGTGAAAGCTCCCGCCAGGTACGCGCCAGCGTATCGGGAAACGACCGGTTCAGATCCGCTGCCAGCGCGACCGCCTGGGTTTCGTCCTCAAGCAAAACGGCAATCTCATGCCGGATCGGCTGGTCCGCAAGCAATCCGGCAAGATCGCCGGCCCGCACGAAGACCGTGCGCCGGTCGTATTCGGTCGATGCCGATTCGAAGAAACCGGTCACATGAAAGGCCGCCGCCGTCAACTCGCCGCTTGCGTTTTCAAAGGTCAGCACAATGCGGTCGCCGATTTCGATATGATGGTCCGAAGCCAGTGGTCCACCCACAATCGCCGCCTGGCGCACATCGCTATCGAGATATTCGCCTTCGGTCATCGACTCGTGGAAGATTGTTGTGCGCCGTTCCGCTTCCGGATCGACGCCCCGGATATTCGCGCCGGAAACGCGAATAGGCGACTGCAGCATGCCTTCGGCAATCGCGCGCGACGCGAAGGCCCGTACCCGCCCATCGTTTGCCAGCCAGGTTTCGATCGCTTGATATTCCGGTACGCCGTCGGCGCCCCGGAATTCTTGCGGGAAATGCGAATGATGAACCTGGACATGCGCGATTTCGCTTTCGATCAGATAGGTCATGCGTTGCTGCATCAGGGCATTGATGGCTCCGGTGGATACGGTACCGGCCCAGAGTCCGACCGCGATCGCCGCCAGCAGTACGCCGCTGCGGGCGGGATGACGCCCGATATTACGCCAGGCAATCGTCAGCAGAGCCTTCACATCATCTCCTTGCGGCTTCCAGAATGTTGAGACGGATTATTTTGATCAGGGGAAACAGAAACACGATAAAGGCGATCGTGAACACGAAGAAGCCCTGGGTTGTGAATTGGTCGGTTGCGAACGACATCGGCAACACCGGTTCCCAGCCCATCTCCGTCACGGCCTCGGCGGCGCTACCGGTCAAGGTAATCGGGTTTTGATGGAAGTAGAACAGCAGCGCCCAGGCCGCGGCCAATCCCG
>PWZG01000233.1 GCA_003567575.1 PVC group bacterium
CGGCCGGATGCGCGACCGCGTTTACGGGCCGCGGGCGGCGGACAGGATTCCGCGCCCGGCGGCGGATGGGACTTGTCGTCCAAATGCAGCGCATGACAGCGGTCACACTCGTGAATTTCGTGATGCTGCAAAAACACCCGCAAATGACGCTGTTGATTGGCATCCAGTACGCCGACGCCGGCGCACAGCGGGCACTGATGATCCAACGACATGCGCAACGCCTGCCGGATAAACTCCGACCGATTCTCCAGGGCGTTCAAGGCCGCCGCCAATTGGGAATCGGCCTTGAACGAAATCATTTCTGCTTTTTCACGGGATCTCGAACTCATAATCGCGAACTCATAATCGCCGAGTATTATCACAAAGTATGACCGGATGTCAAGCAGTCGGCACAGCGATTCTCATGATGATGACGTTCATGCTTGCCTGATGAACCGGGCTGATGTATTATGCGGAAGTCATGACCTTATTCATTATTAAAGGACCCTTCGGCCTTTTATCAGATCGTTATAAATGTAAGCAAGTGTTTTGGAGATTGGCATGGACTACAATTTTTGGACGCGGAATGCAGACAATTTGACGTCAATCGGAAGCTGGGATGTAGCGGTTGTGGGTGCCGGAGCGGCCGGAATCGCCGCCGCTATAAGCGCTGCAAATTCAGGCGCGAAAGTAATTCTTATAGAAAACCATGGTTTTCCGGGAGGCATAGCCACAGCGGCTTGCGTGCCTAACCTTATGGGATTTGACTATCATGGGAGTCAAATAGTGCGAGGGATCGGCGATGAATTGGTCCGCAACCTTGCAGAAGCCGGCGAAGCGGCCTTTAAAGTCGGAGCCGAGGCATGCCCCGATCCGGAACCTATCGGTTCACGTCCCATCGAACATGCCGTCACAACGACCACCCACGGCATACGTGTGGTTGCTAACAGGATGTTAAAACGCGCGGGCGTCAATCTGTTGTATTACACACGTATGTTGGGCGGAGGGGTGCAGGACGGGTACGTCAAATCGATTGTGATTGATCGTGCTGAAGGGCCTGCCAGGGTGGAAGTAAAGATGGTCATCGATGCTAGCGGGGATGCTAATTTTTTATATAGAATCGGGGCCGAAACTCTGAAATGTCCGGCCGATGTCGCCATGACCAAAACAATGATTTTCCAAATGTCGAATGTCCGCAATTTCAACCGGAAAACCGTTGCCGCGAAATTCAGGGAATTGATTGAGAATGGAAATAATCCGGTTGCAACCCAATCCGTTTTTATGGGATACGGCGAACTTCATGAAGGCGCCGTGGGGCTGAACTATACCGAAATTGAGGGCGATGCGCTAAGCTCCCAAGGACTTACGGGTATGGATATTGAAATGAGGGAGCAGGTAAGCACTTCAGCGAAATGGTTTAAAAAGAAATTCGATGGGTTTGAAAACGCGTATATCAAAGAGACTCCGGCCCAGGTGGGCATCAGAGCGGGGAGGGTTAGCGTTTGTGATGAAACGATAACGCAGCATGACATCGACGAGAACACGAGCGTAGAAAATCCTATTGGTTTAGGCCTTCGACGTTATGGTGATCATGGTTTAAAGCGGATTAAAAAAGCCGATAGAGCTACTTATAAAACTCCAAGACCGATTCCGATGGGGGCTTTATTGCCTGTTGGAATTAATAATGTAGTGGCCGCCGGGCGCTGTATTGGCGTACAGCCGAAAGTCATCACTTCCGTACGATATATGGGACAATGTTTTGCCACAGGACAGGCGGCGGGGGTAATTTCTGCGATCGGCGCAAAAGGGGATGCCTCCGTGCATAATATTGTTTACGGGGACGTCCGAACGAAACTTCTTGAACAGGGTGCCATTTTGGGTTAAACCTTGACACCTTTCATGTCTTAGGAGCTACGCCTCGGGCTAGCCCTGCGCGTGCCCCGGTAGAAAAAGCGGGACAAATGCTTCGGGTTTTGGTAAAACGGGGGCATGAAAGCAAAAAACAGTATCAAAGAGAAGCTGTCGGGCCCCGAAAACGTGACATTGATAACCGAGTGGCTGTCCGGGAACAAGGGAAAAACGCGCACCAATCTGGCCAGAGAGATTTGTAAGCGTTTGGATTTTCGAGACGGCAAAGGGGCATTGCGAATTGCCACCACATTGAAAGCCGTGCGTGATCTGGAAACCGAGGGGTATTGGGAGCTACCCGCTGCACAGTCGCGCAAAAGCAAGCAATGGAACCCACGGCGTCTGGGCCAGGGGGTCGCGGCGCCACGAGGCGTGCCGGCACAAGTTGAACAGATTCAAGGGTTGAAGCTCATAGATGTCGACTCGGGTAACGATGAGCATTTACGGATATGGAACGAGTTGATGCTGACAGAGCATCCGTTGCACGACTGCCGGCTGGTTGGGCGCCAGCTGCGCTACCTGATCGGTTCTGCTCATGGCTGGCTGGGCGGAATTGGCTTTGGTAGTTCGGCGTTGTATCTGGAAAGTCGCGATAAGTGGATTGGCTGGTACGACAGTCAGCGGGCCGAACACCATGAACGAGTGATCAACATGACGCGCTATCTGATCCGCGAGAGCGTGCAGTGTGAAAACGCAGCCTCACATGTACTGGGGTTATGCCGACGACGTGTGGCGAAGGATTTCCACGCCCGCTACGGAGTGGAGCCTTGGTTGATGGAGACGTTCGTCGATCGGGAGCAGTATGCGGGCACGTGTTTCCAGGCGTCCAATTGGATTTGCGTGGGGCAAACCAAAGGACGTGGTCGTAACGGTGGTAAGAAAGAAGGCAAGAGCATCAAGGATGTATACATGTACCCACTGGCGTCTAACTTCCGCGGCCGAATGGGGGTGCGCAACAGGCCGGCGATCGAGCCGCTGGCATTGGAAAGCGAGCTGGAATTGGAGCAATGGGCGCAGCAGGAATTCGGCGGATGTGAGCTTGGGAACGCGCGACGGACCGCACAGTTGGTGACGGTTGCCACAAACAAGGGACGCCAACCGAGCGGCTCGTATACACGCGCCTGCGGCGGGAATCGATATGCGTACAAAGGCTACAGCCGGTTGATCAACAACCAGCGCAAAGAGATTTCCAGCAGCTCGCTGATTGACGGCCATCGGCAACAGACGATCCGACGCATGGCCAACGAAAAGACGGCACTGATAGTTCAAGACACCATGGATATGAACTTCTCCACCCGACCGCACTGCAAAGGGCTGGGGCCGATCGGCAAAAACCAAACCGGCGCAGTATCGCAGGGGCTGAAGATGCATAGCCGCATAGCGATCAATATCCGGGGATTGCCGCTGGGTGTATTGGGCACGAAAACCTATGCGGCGGAACCGAAACCAAAGGACAGGGACAAAGCCGACGAGCGCCCCATTGAAGAAAAGGAGTCCTATCGATGGTTGCAGACTTATGAGGATGCGCGTGAGATCAGCCGGCAGCTTCCAGACGTTCATATCGTTTGCATCGGGGACCGAGAGAGCGACATCTTCGAATTGTTCGATCAACGTCGGTGCCGAGGAGGCGCGGCAGATATCCTGGTGCGCGCGAAACACAACCGTTGCCTGCAGGACGAGGAAAAGAAGTTGTTCGAGCATATGGCGCAGGGCAAACCTGACGGCTCTGTGTCGATCAGTGTGCCGCGTCAACGAGAGAAGAAGGGCAAACCCAGCAAACCGGGTTGTCCGAGCTTGCCGGCACGTACCGCGCAGGTCGAGGTTCGCTTCCAGCAAATCACTATTTGCGCACCGAAAACGACGCTCCTGAAAGACAAGAACCCCATTACGCTTTCGGCCGTTTATCTGTTCGAGAAGAATCCGCCGCCGGGAGCCACGCGAATCAAGTGGATGCTGCTGACAACCATCGAAGTGCGCTCATTGAAGCAGGCGATGAAGTGTGTTCGATGGTATTGCCTGCGTTGGCGCATTGAGGAATGGCACCGGGTCTTGAAAAGCGGATGCAGGGTATTGGAGCACCAGCATCAGTCGGACGAATCGATGGCGCGCGCGATCACCATTGATGCGGTGGTGGCGTGGCGTATCATGCTGCTGGCCCTGCTGGGCCGTGAACTTCCCGAGCTTCCCTGTGAGTTGTTGTTTAATCCTTGGGAATGCGAGGTGCTCGCATTGCTCGCTCAAAAAAAACATCTCACTCGGTGAGGCAATCGTGACAATAGCCAAGCTCGGCGGATATCTGAATCGCGGGTGCGACGGCCCGCCCGGCTTTCAAACGCTCTGGCGAGGATACGCACGATTCCACGACATGGTCTACGCGCTCATGCTCAAGGAGGGCATGTCATGACTGCGCCGCGGCATAGTTGTGGGGCACGCGCAGGGCTAG
>PWZG01000292.1 GCA_003567575.1 PVC group bacterium
GATCAACGATGCCTATCTGGGCGACGAAATTTCGGCAGGCGGCGCCTGGCTCAGCGAAGGTCCCGCCGTGATCCAGCGTTGCGTCTTTGTGGGCAACAAGGCCAACAATAGGGCCGCGAACCGGGGCGGCGCACTGGCCTTTCGCAATGTCACCAGCGGTACGGCCCAGGTAGTCAACAGCCTGTTCCGCGAAAACACCGGCATGAGGGGCGGTGCTGTTCACGTGGAGGGCGACTCCCAGGTCGTTATTTCGAACGTCACCGCGGTGGCCAATATCTCTCAGAACACCGCTTACGGCGGCGCGCTGGCGCATGTCTCCACGAATGACGCCCAGGTCGTGAACAGCATCTTCTGGGACAACACGACGACCGAAATCCTGCCCACGGACAACGTCACGGTCCGCTATTCGAACGTCCAGGGCGGTTTTGCCGGCGAGGGCAATCTTGATACCGATCCGCTGTTTGCCGATAGAATTTATTTGCATTTATTGTCCACCACGGCCTATTATGACGGCGGTTACTTCAGCGGCGGGGAATGGCTGCGGGCGGCGGTTCACAGTCCCTTGATTGACGTCGGCGATCCGGCCAGTTCATGGGCTTTGGAACCGCATCCCCATTATGGAGAACGAATCAACATGGGAGCGTACGGGAATACCGAGGTGGCCTCGCGCAGCCGGATTCCGCTAGGTACGCTGATCATGATTCGTTGATCTTTTTTCAGCGGTTTGCCAAGACCTCTGAACACCACGGAATGTACGAAAGACACGGTATAGAGAAAGTGGCGGATCGAGAAGCGGATTAAATAAGGCATCAACGCAATCAAATACATTACATGGAGTTCTTTCAATCATGATGATTCGACGCACCGCGAAGGATACCCTTACGCCGGTGGAAATGTTCCACGGCGACACCTTGATCTTCACGCGCCTCGATGGCGCCGTCATCCCGATCACCCTGAAGGAGACCGGCGCCGAAATCATGCACACGACCCTGCCGGAACCCGGCATCGAGACGCATGGCGCCAAAACGACCTATCGCTTTTGGGGCGATTTCGAGATTGACGGGCAAGCGCTCAGACTGGAGCGTGAAGTCGGCACACAGCGCAGCTTCTACGAGCCCTGGGTCTACGGCGGCGTCCGGATCTGGTTCGATGCAGTGGATGCCATCTTCGATTTCATGCGCGAAACCCACGGCCCCTGCCGCTTGACCCCGACCGCCTCGCACCATTATCCCGAGCGCAAGCAGGCGCGGCTCGCGGTCCAGGATGCCGGCGCGCGCATCTGTCCGGAGCCGCTGCATCCCTGGTGCCCGTTGCCGGCGGAGGGATTGAAAATCGAGCACTGCTACCGTGGCGAGGACTGCTGGATGGGCGCCTACGACGGCGCTTCGGCGCATGGCGGTCTGGATATCAATCACCCCAAGGGTACGCCGCTGCACGCGCCGATCGATTTCGACACCCAGTTCCTGATCCGCACCGTCAAGGACGGCTATTTCAACAATTCCTGGCGCGGCATCAGACGCTGGGCCAACGGTTCGGAATGGACACTGCTGTCAGCGCACATGACCGAGGTCATCGTGCCCGAGCATACCCCGTTGCAACGCGGCACACACTACGCCGTCGGCGCCGGCGTCCGGGTCGGCGCCGCCGAGCACAGTCATTTCACCTTCAGCCTGCACGATCTGGGCGATCATTACGTGCTGGATCCATGGATCCTGTTCTGGCAGATGTACCGCGACCGGGACGGACTCGGTGAACCGGTCCCGGCGCGAAAAGACAAACGAGGCTCTTGCAAAACATGTTAAATCACCAAGTCCTTCCGCTCGACAACCACAATAGGATTATGCTCATGACCCGAATCCACCGCTATCTTCCGCTATTAACCTTGTTGGCCATTGCGCCGCTTGCCTCCACTGCCGCTGAGCGGTTCTGGGTGCGCGACGGCCAGCCCCGGGCCGCTGTTTATGTGCCGTCCGGCGTAATGGACGACGACCGACCCTTGTCGCGTGAGGCGCCTTATCCCGAGCGCCGGCTGGAAACGGAGCGCAGGCGCCTGCGCGAATCGGTGCGCGACCTGCTGCAGTACGTCGAGCAAATGTCCGGCGTCGCGCTGGCCCTGCACGAAGGCGCTCCGGACGGCGCCGCTGCCGGGCTGCTGCCGGTGCTGATCGGCGATCTGGCGCGCGACGCCTTCGGTCCGCCCGCGGCCTCGGACGCCTATGGCCAGGGCTGGCGCATCATGGTTTCCGGGCAAGGCGTCGGTATTCTGGGCGAGACCGACCTGGCCACCAGCTACGCGATCTACGAGGTGCTGCACCGCTGGGGCTGCCGCTGGTTCATGCCCGGCGAACTCGGCGCCAGTTTCCCCTCGGTCCGGTCGCTCTCGCTGCCGGACCAGGACCATTCCGCGGTCCCGTCCACCCTTTTCCGCCGAACCAACAACGGCGACGAGGAATTCCAGCGCCGCAACCGGTTGGGCGGCATGCCCTTGTCAGCTTTCCATGCGCTGGAGGGCTACATTTCCGCCGCCCAGCGCGAAGCGCACCCCGAATGGCGCGCGGTCATCAACGGACAACCGCATCGCAGCCGCATCAAATGGTCGCGCGAGGACGTCGCCCACGCCGTTGCCGACACCATCATCGCACGCCTCGACCAACAGTACCAACCCACCTTTTCGCTGTCGCCGGGAGACGGCATGGGCTGGGACGAGGAAGAAGATCCGGCTTTCGATGCGGGCGACTGGGATGAAGCCGCCGGGGTCACGTCCAAGACTGACCGCCTGATGATGCTTTGCAACCGCGTGGCTGAACGGGTGGGCGAAAAATATCCCGACGTCCTGTTCGGCGTGATCGCCTACGTCGACTATACCCGCCCGCCGGTGCGCGAACCGGTGCATCCCAACGTGATTCCCCAAATTGCCCCGATCACCTTCAACCGGGCGCATCCGATGACCCGGGAAAACCATCCCAACGACAGCCAACTGCTGGATTTGGTCAAAGGCTGGGCCCAGGTTTCGGACCGCCTCTCGCATTACTGGTACGGCTTCAACCTGTCCGAAACCTGGTCGCCGAACCCCTTCATTGCCAAATGGAGTGCGGACATCCCCATCATTTTGCAAAACAACGGCGTCTTCTGGATGCCGGAATCGATGGCGAACTTTGAAACCACGATGATCGGCACCTATATCAGCCTCCGGCTGAACTGGGATGCCTCGCTGGATCCGGCGGAGGTCGTGTCCGACCTGATGACGCGTTTTTACGGCGCCGCGTCCGAACCCATGAACGCCTACTGGCATCATATCGACAGCGCCTGGGTGGATACCGACGAATTTGCCGGCTGCGCGCGCGGCCATCTGCGCCGCTTCCCGCCGGCGGTCATGCGGACCGCCCGGCAGTTGATGGACCAGGCGCTGGCCGCCTGTGAAAACGATACCGAGCGCGAGCGGGTCACGATTGCCGATGAATCGCTGCAATTGTTTGAAATGTTCATGAGCATGAAAACTGACCTGGCCGAAGGCCGGCTGGCCGGCCTGGAAGCCGATTTCGACCGCTGGGCCGCGAAGATCCGCGAGCTGGGCGACCGCTATCTTGTGAATCATGCTTTCGGCGATCGCGATCATCGGGGGCCCAGAATGGCATGGATGCAACGCATTTACGGCCAGACTTACCGTGACGCCTCGCGCATCGCCGGCGAGCAGACCCCGCTGGTCGCTGAACCGATCCGGCAATGGCGCTATCGCGTCGATGCCGACGACCAGGCCGAAGCGGCCGGCTGGCTGGCGCCGGATCATGACGATGCCGACTGGCAGACCACCGACTGCGCGGTCGAGACCTGGTCGACCCTCGGACTGCACAACCATATGGGCGCCATGGCCTACCGGACCACGGTCAATGTGCCCGCCGTGCCTGATGGCAAGCGCGTCACACTCTGGGTGCCGGCTACGGACGGCAGCGCCAAGCTCTTTGTCAACGGCCGGCACGTGCCGTATGTGACCGCGGCCGGCGAGGAACGCGAAGCTTTCAGCGGCTACGCCACGCCGGCTTCCTTCGACGTGACCGACGCGTTGCAGTTGGGCGCGGAAAACCAAATCGCCTTCCTCTGCCGCCGCCGCGGCCTGAGCGAACTCGGCACCGGCGGTCTGCTGGGACCGCCGATGCTGTTTCATGAACGCTAAGAGAAAGCGACTCACGCCAAGACGCAAAAGATAAACGTAACCGTTCACGGTTCAACGGTTCAACGGTTCAGAGGTTTTTTTCGGAGTTTTCGTAAAAACGGTCAATTCCGCGTCAGGATATGTCAGTTTTTTGTTTGTTTCCGGCCAAGGTTGCCAC
>PWZG01000269.1 GCA_003567575.1 PVC group bacterium
GCCAGTCGTTCGCGATCATGGCGAATACGTTCCGTGGCACGGCGTGTGTGATCACGATCTTCAAATGCCGCCAGCGCGACACCCTGTGTCAGGGCGTTGACATTGTAGGAATCCTTGATCGAGAACAGCGCCGCGATGAGTTCGGGCGCTCCAATGACGTAACCGCAACGAATGGCTGCCAACGCATAGGCTTTAGAAAAAGTACGCAGCACCAGAACGTTCGGTAACTGTAACGCCAGATCCATGCAGTTGGTGTC
The DNA here is from genome assembly GCA_003567575.1 of PVC group bacterium. Taxonomy (GTDB): domain Bacteria; phylum Verrucomicrobiota; class Kiritimatiellia; order CAIKKV01; family PXCX01; genus PXCX01. The sequence continues at coordinate 258 of PWZG01000269.1, forward strand.
CGCAAAATCGGCGTAGGCTTCATCGACGACGACGACACCCGGAAAGTTGCGGCAGAAAACCTCGATCCGATCGCGCGGATACGCCATGCCTGTCGGCGCATTGGGTGAAGTCAGGAAAAACAGGTCGGCATCGTCGACGACCGGATCGCGCCAGCTAAAATCAGGTCCCAACGATACGGGCCGTATCGCAACCGCGCGGATGGCTGCCAGTACGGCGTATAAAGAATATGATGGCTCGAAAAAGGCGATCGTGCGGTTGTCCTCGACGAAAGCACGGGTGCACAAGGCAAGTATTTCATCCGATCCGTTGCCGACGAATACCTGGTTGGGACGGCAATTATGCCGTTCGGATATACTCCGTCGCAATGTCGAACAATCGGGATCGGGATAACGGCGTAACGTTTGCGGATCGAAAGTGCGTAGAAACTCCGCTACGGCCGGCGATGGGCCGTACGGATTTTCGTTGGTATTCAGTTTTATCCAGCCCGGCTCGTGAATCTGTTCGCCGGGTATATAGGCGCTCATCTCTCGGACATTGCGGCGGATGGGGGACATGATGCTCCGGGATCGTTGACGTTATGGTTTTTCCTGTTCAAACCGGATTTCCGCCGATCGTGCATGGCCGTCGAGGCCTTCGACCGCCCCGAAGGCACGGATGACCGAAAGCGCCTTTTGCAGATTGGCGCGGCTGAATTCGATCGTACTGATCCGGCGCCGGAAATCGTCAACGGTCAATCCGGAAAACGAGGCGGCAGCACCGCCGGTCGGCAGCACATGGCTGGGGCCGGCGACGAAATCGCCGGCGGCTTCCGGCGTCCATGGCCCGATGAATACCGCGCCGGCGCATGTGATCCGCGGCAGCCAGCGGTTGGGCTGACGCACCATCAGTTCAAGGTGTTCCGGCGCAAACCGGTTGGCTAGTTCAATGGCGGCGGATACGGAAGGAACCACGGTCAGCAACATGCCGTTACGCATGACGCTTTCAATCGCGAGGCGCCGCGACAAACGGGCTGCTTGTCGCGTTAATTCAGCCGCGACGGATTTTGCCAGATTGATTGAAGTGGTAACCAGCAGCGCTTTTTCATGGCCGGTTCCGTGTTCCGCCTGCGACAGCAAGTCGGCCGCCACGAAAGCCGGCGGCGCCGAAGTATCGGCAATAACGGCGATTTCGCTGGGGCCGGCCACGAGATCCAGGGCTACATCGCCGTATACCGCTTTTTTGGCGGCGGTAACGTAGGTTCCTCCGGGGCCGACAATTTTCTGGACCGGTACGATGCTCCGGGTGCCGTAGGTCATCATGCCGATGGCCTGTATCCCGCCGATACGATATATTTCATCAGCGCCCGCCGTGTTCAGGGCGAATAAAAGATGCGGATCAATCGTGCCATCGGCGGACGGCGGTGTACAGGTTACGATCCTTGGCACGCCCGCCACCTTGGCCAGCGTCACGGTCATCAGCGCCGTTGAAGCCAGCGGGGCGGCGCCACCGGGAATGTAGGCGCCGATTGCATCAAAAGGAACAAACCGTTCGCCGAGGCGCCCGTCAGTGTCGGTCTTCATCGTCCAGTTGCGTTTAAGACCTGCCTTTGCAAAACGGCGGATGCGGCGATGCGCTTCGCGGGCCGCCTGGCGAAATGCCGGTGATGTCGACCGGGCCGCGGCTGAACGCTCGGTATCCGTTACCGGTAACTGATCGGCGCGAAGCCGGATACCGTCATGCAAATGCGCATATTTTAAAACGGCCGCTTCACCCTGCCGGCGGATGGCGCCAAGCACTTCGGCGGCCGTTTCGGCCGCCCGGTCGTCGATTCGCGGACGATACAATAAACGGTCCAGCCGCTTGTCCGACCGTTTGCGGCGAAGATCAACCAAAGGGACGCTAATCATACTTTACGGGAGCCCGGCAAGATCAACGGACACCGCCGCTATCGGTGAGAAGAATCTTCATGTCGGAGCGATTCCATCCATGGACTTCTTTCAAAAGTTCCATGCGCCGCAGCGGGGTCACACCCCAGCGGTCTCGTGCATTGACATTGGCGCCGCGTGCGATTAACAATTCCGCCGTATCGCGATGGTTGCCCATTGTCGCCACGTGCAGCGCGGTGCGGCCCATGTGTTCCAACGCATCGATTTCGGCGCCCTCGTTCAGCAAACGCTGTACGACGGATGTCTGTCCGTGACGCGCGGCCCAGTGTAACGGAGTCCATCCGTAACGTTGCATCAGGTTGATGTTTGCAGGAATGTCCGGATCGGCTTGCGGTTCACGCCCGGTATTGCCGTAAACATCGGATGCCGTGAGCAGCAGCCCGGTGACACTGAGGATGCAAAGCGTCTGCTTGATCATCGATTTGCTTGTCATGTCTGAACCTCCAAATTACTGGTTGTAACGATTGCGCGGAATTCGTTGATGACGGACCGGCAATAATTCGCAAGACCAACCACATCCGCCCCCATACTCAGGAAACGGTAGCCCATTGCGGTGAGCTCCTTGACGTTCGCCGCGCAGGCGACGGTGCCGGCAAATTTGTTGTGGGCCAGCGCGGCCTCAACGACACGCTTTCGGGCTTCGATAAGTCGCGGATCGTCGGGACTGCCGGGCGCGCCGATGCCATGCGCGAAATCACCGGGACCGAAAAACAGCATGTCGATCCCAGGCAAGGCGGCAATCGCGTCCAGCTCATCCATCGGTTCCGGATCTTCGATCTGTACAATCACAAAACGCTGGTCGTTCGCCTGTTTGATATATTCCGTAAATGGAATTCCGCAATACGCGCCGTCAGCGTTGCCGCCGTCGACCGGACGCCGCCCGATGGGATGGAAACGTGTCGTGCGAACCACCAGCTTGGCATCGGCCAGACTCATGACATGCGGCACCATAATACCCGCGGCATCCATTTCCAGCGGACGGATCACATCGCTGTAACTGCCGCGCGTTACGCGAACCATCACGTCGACATCCTGGCTCTTGGCAGCCCAGATACCTCGTTCGATGACGGACAAATCGTTGGGTACATGCTCCATGTCCAGCCAAAGACAGTCGTATCCTGCCATGGCAGCGATTTCCACCGCCCGTGCATCGGCCAGGTTGAGCTTGAAACAGATGACAACGTCACCCGCGCGTAGTTTAGCCAGGACGTTACTGGATCGCATCTTTCGTTTTTGCATGGGGTTCCCGTTCCGTTGTAGCTTTTCGCCGGCTTGCCATGCGTAGCCCGGAGCCCCGCTTGGCTTCTTGCCAAGCTGGGCTCCGGGCGAAGCATGGTCGGGGCGGTGGGATTTGAACCCACGACCTTTTGGTCCCGAACCAAACGCGCTACCAAGCTGCGCTACGCCCCGTATAAAAACCGTTTCCATCGTTTACCGTCAGACAGCGAAAAGCGACCGCCTCAAGCAAACTGAACGCACCCGGTGGTCTCTGTTACGCTGTCAGAACTAATCACTATATCGCATTGCAAGCGGTATGTCAAAACAAATAATTACGTTCTAAATTATGTTGCGAAACGAGCTGTTTCTGCGCTATAGGCATAATCTGCTGTTTTTCCGCAACATGATTATGTTTGTGCCATGCACCAATGCTGTGGGTTTCACCATAGACGGTCTGACGCGCTGCTCCTCAATGTGGCCGACCTCGGCCCGAGGTCGGCATCTGGAAGCGCACGTCGGGCCCTGTCTGCCGTGGCGGCACAGGCAGGCGACATGCGCCACATAAATCCACAGCGATAATGATGCCAAATCTTTGTTCCGAAACAACCGTAAAACCTCGTCAAGGTAAAGAAATCGGTTGACGAGAATGGCGACGATAACGGATTACGATTCAGAAAATCATACTCGTTGTCCGCTATCGTCGCCGTTATCGTCGTCCGTTCTTTCATAGTATTATGTTGCGAACAAAACAGAAATGGTGCCCAAAAACAAAAAAAACACCGGGTTCGCAACATAATTCAGAACGTAACATAACGGGGCAACGATCGGGACAATGATGAAGAGCAGGGACAAGGATATTGAGGGAGAAAGACAGAGCATCGCTATGTCTTCGGCTCGGAATTATCAAGGTAAC
>PWZG01000437.1 GCA_003567575.1 PVC group bacterium
TTTCAGGGATGAAAGAACGGATCACGATTACGGGCGACGATTACGGATTACGAGAGGAGTGTCACAAATCGTCCACCGTAATCGTCGCCCGTACGCGTCCACCGGTTTTCGCGTTCTCTCAAACAAGGCTGTCAGGTGTCAGGTGTCAGGTGTCGTTGCAGGAACGTGCTACCATACGCGGCGCACCGGAATTCCGGCGGCGGCCAATCGATCCTTTATTCCGGCAATGGTGACTTCACCGGCATGGAGGATTCCAGCGACGATCGCGGCATCGGCGTGAGCTTCGCGGAAAACGGTTACCAAGTGTTGAGCATTTCCGGCGCCGCCCGATGCAACGACCGGCACCGGTACGGACGTGGCAATTAAACGCGTCAAGCAAAGATCGAATCCCGCGCGGGTTCCGTCCGCATCGACCGAGTTAACGACGATTTCGCCAATCCCCAGATCGACGGCGCGTTTGACCCATTCCAACGCATCCATGCCGGTCCGTTTCCTGAACCCGCGAATGGTAATCTCATAACCGCTGGGATAACGCAAGGTATCGTTGGTACGGACCGGATCAATTCCCAAAACAATACATTGGCAGCCGAATGCCCGGGCACCGTCACGAATAATGCCGGGATTTTCCACTGCCAGTGAATTGAGCGATACTTTTTCCGCGCCGGCCATCAATACGCATGACATATCATCGAGGCTGGACAATCCGCCGCCGACCGCAAACGGTATATGTACGGCAGCCGCCACTTCGCGCACCATTCCGATATCGATGCCCCGTTTTTCGGCTGACGCGGTAATATCGTAAAACACCAGCTCGTCGCAACCTTCGTGGTAATAGCGGGCAGCCATTTCTACCGGATCGCCAAGAACGATATTATTCTTGAAACGAACCCCTTTGGTCACTTTTCGGTCGCGAATATCGAGACACGGAATGATTCTCTTGGTTAACATATTCCATTCCAACGGCTGAAATTTTCAAGTAAACGCAATCCCAGCCGGCCGGATTTTTCCGGATGAAACTGGGTTGCCAACAGGTTATCGCGACCAATCATGGCGGCAAAATCCATGCCTTCGTAATCCGTGCGACCGATGATGTCGGCTGTGTTGACGGGGACCGGATAATAACTGTGTACAAAATAGAATTCGCTGTGATTATTAATGCCTTCCAGCACGGGATGGACCCGGTCGATCATCAAGCGGTTCCAACCCATGTGGGGAACTTTGACGCTCGGACGCTCATGCCGAAAACGCAGCGCGCGCCCTTGAACCAATCCGAGGCAGTCGATCCCATCGTCTTCCTCCGAATAATCGAGCACGATCTGCGCGCCGAGACACATACCCATGAACGGTGTCCCCCGCCGGACCACCCGACGCAGTACGGGAGCCAGACCCAGTTCGGTGATGTTGCGCATGGCGGCGCCGGCGGCGCCGACACCGGGAAACACAATCCGTTCGGCCGCCAGTATCCGTTCCGGATCGGCGGTGATTTCAGACGGTACGCCCAGATATTCGAATGCAAGGCGCACACTGGTCAGGTTGCCGGCCCGATAGTCAATAATCGTAATCATGCGTGCGGCATCCCGTGTGGCGACGCTGCATCCGGCCGATTGGTTTGTGGTCCCGATGCGGCAGAACCCAGCATTCGCAGCAGCAACAATTCCAGATGCTGTTCCGGCGGTATATTACCGGAAAACATACGCTGATAAGTTTGCACAATCAATTCCCGCCATTGCAGCAAACGGGCCATGGAGATGGACGCGGCCGTACGCGCCAGAACGCCCATGCGATAAGGATTTGCTTTGCGCGGATCGCGATCCATACATTCGCCCAGTACCTGCTCCACTTCCGGGGGCAAATCGGCCCAGACAGCGGTGCCGCCGCCGGAGCCGCCGCGTCGTACCCAGCGCCGATGGACGGCATGACGATAGAGAATCAGTTCGCGAATAAATCCGTCCAACATGCCGAGCAGCCGTACCGGAGTTTCCTTTTGGAAGAGCAATTGCCGCAATACCCGCAACGCCGCCGCCAAATCGCGGCTACCAATGGTATCGGTAAACTCCCATATTATCGACTGCCTTGAGGCCGACACCAGATCGTTGACGGCGTCAGCCGTAACGGCGGATTCCTGCCCAAGATATGCTCGCAATTTTTCCACTTCGTTGGACAACTGCCACGTATCGACGCCGGCACGCTCGATAATAAGGTTCATTACCGGCGACGTGGCACGCAGATTCCGTTGCCGCAAAAGGGCGGTCAACTGTTGCTGCGCGTATTTATCCGCGTCACGCGGACGACTAGGCACGGTATATTCCCGCACATCCGCCGTTTTTTTGCAGGCAAGGAAAAACGCGGTCCGTTTATCGATTCCGGACGCCGAGAGCAACAAACGGGCGTTACCATCTTTCGCTTCGGCAATCCATTCGGCCAAACGCCGTAACTTTTTCTTCACGGAATCGACGCCCAGCGAGGGATGTTTTCCCAGAAACGTGACATCGCGCAGCCAAACCGTTTTGACCGCGCCGAAAAAAGCGGGCGTCAACAACGCTTCCAGGCACTGATCCAATGCCTCGCGGACGGCATCGGAATTATCCAGCGCCCCGGCGACGGTCTCCAACCCCATGGCGCGTTGTTCCGGCGGCACCCATTCCTGCAGCGTATCATGGACCGCCTCTTGTACCCGGTAATCGTCATCGCCAAAAATCAGGCGCACGTTTTCAGCTTTAGCCATGGTCTATTGCTTTCCCCTGCTTAATCTGTTAATGTAATCCCTGTCGTCACCGGCATAAAACAAATGTAGCCGTTCACGGTTCACGGTTCACGGTTTTTGGAGTTTTCGTGAAAACGGTCAATCCCGTTTAAGAACATATACACGTTTTTTTCAGTTTCCGGCCAGGCCGCCACGCTTAAATATCTTCGAATGCTTAATTTACTTGTCATATTCCTCTTTTCTTCAACCGTGAACCTTGAACTGTGAACCGTTAACGCTTACAAACAAATACCCGTTATCCGTGACATCGCGGGCCACCGGTTCTCGAAACGGTGGTGACGGGCATATAGTATACATCACACATCCGATTCGGTAAAATCGTTGAACGATCCATGAACTCCCTGGTTTCCAAATTTCGCAGCCGCGGCCATCGCGCTCGCCGCAAGGCGAACGACCGCATCGCGCCGCCCGTTCGAACCACCCGGCGCGATCATCCGCTACTCGGTATCCTGATGGGGCTTTCCGCCTGGGCCATCGTATACCTGCTGATCCTGATGCACCGTCAAATCTCTCCAGGCGAATTGACGCCATGGAGCATGGTCGGTACGGGCATCGTGTTGGCGACGGGACTGGGCGCCTGTTTACTGCTGCTCAAGATACTAGACCCTAAATTACTGCGTAGCAACTCTAAAATTCTTGTGATGCTTTTGATTTTTTTAATCAGCACCGCATTAATCCAGGGCGCGCTCTATCTTGAAGAGATCCCGTTGCCGCAGCCGGTTTCCGCGGAATTGCTGCTGCCACTGGCTCTGGCGCCGTTGTTAGGCGCATTCCTACTGGGAACATCCGGCGGAATCGCCGTCGGATTATGGTCGGCATTCAGTACGGCGGTAATGATGGACGGGCCGGGCCAACATTTCAGGATACTGGCCACGGGAATACTGGTAACGGTTACGGTCACCATCCTAGCCGGACACATCCGCAAACGGTCCAGCGTTTTGCGTATCGGTTTGGTTGCGGGATTGGCACAGATTGTCTGCCTGGCCGGATTTACGCTCTTTCAACGGACTATTCCCGAAATCACTATTTATGATCCGGCAATACTGCTTGCCAACGGCATCCTCTGCGCCATCCTGGCGCTAACCCTGCTTCCGCTATTCGAAATGCTGTTCGACATCACAACGGATGTTTCCTTGATCGAGTTATCGGACTTGGGACACCCGCTGCTTCAGCGCCTGGCCATTGAGGCGCCGGGAACCTATCATCACAGTCTTGTTGTCGCGACATTATCGCAAACCGCGTGCGAGGCCATTGGCGCCAACGGGTTGCTGGCGCGTGTCAGCGCGTATTTTCATGATATCGGTAAATTGACTAAACCGGAATATTTCACGGAAAACATTCAAACCCGCCAGGATCCACATGAAAATCTGACACCGACCATGAGCGCGTTATTAATCGTCGCTCACGTCAAGGAAGGCATCGGCATGGCGATCCGTCAACGATTGCCGCGACTGGTTATGGACGCGATCGAGCGTCACCACGGGACGGGGCTTGTCAGTTTTTTTCATCACAAAGCGCTGCAAA
>PWZG01000609.1 GCA_003567575.1 PVC group bacterium
ATCCCGCGCGCACATCTGCACAAGGCATTCGTGGACCGGATCGAGGAGTTTGAGCCCTCGATCGGGTTCTTTTGCGTCTACGCCGTCGTGTGCAACGGCGGAAACGACCCCGCGTTTTCGCCCGCAATGATTTCTCTGTTGCCCTGCTCGAATATGTCAGATTTACTCCGACGCAACGCGACGGATGACCGCATTGCCGTTATCATGATGAACAATGAAAAGACCGGTTCGGCAAGCCACAACGTATTGACGATTATGGAAGCATCGGAACCGGCCGATGTCGCCGAATGGGCTGATTCCGTAACCGGTCGCCGGCCGGCCGGCTATTATGCTTATAAAAACGCGCGCTGCGCGCGGCTCATGGAACGGGTACGGAAAATATGCCCTGGAATTCATGAACGGATTGATGTTCTGGAAACGGCCTCGATGCTGACGTTCAGGGATTATTTGCATTCGCCGTGGGGATGCGCCTATGGCGTGCGTCAGAAAGCAGGTCAGTTCAGCCTGTTCGGTCGTTTACCTTTACGAAACCTGCATGCAGCCGGTCAGAGCGCCATGTTACCCGGAATCGTTGGATCGATGATGGCATCATTCGTGCTCGCCAGACGATTAATCGGTCTGGAAAAGTTCAGCGCTTTACTTGAACGACAGTCGAGTAATCATCCGACCGGGGGTATTTCATGAAGCGAGCGGTAATCAGCGGGATGGGCGTTGTCACGGCGCTGGGTGACGGTTTGGACGGGTTATTGGAGGGATTACACGCCGGACAAAGCGCGGTCCAGCGCATGCCCGGCTGGGAAGATTACAAAGGGCTGCGCAGCCTCGTCGGGGCGCCGTTACAGTTGAAAAACGAAAAGGCTATCCCGCGGCGGAATCGCCGTTCGATGGGACGGATGAGTATATACGCCGTTCAAGCCGCGGAACAGGCGTTGGCGGACGCCGCATTCGATCGCGAGCAATTGTCCGGCGGCCGCGTGGGTTGCGTGATCGGATCGACCATGGGCGGCGCCCAGGCGCTCACGGAAGCGTTCGAAATCATGATTCCGGAACGCGATCTGAGCCTGTTGAATTCGATGAAGTTTTTTCAATGCCTATCGCATACAGCGGCCATGAACGTATCGCAATATCTTGGGATCACCGGTTATGTGGCCGCCACGTGCGCGGCATGCGTATCCTCGCTGCAAGCTATCGGTCTGGGCCTGGATCTGGTGCGTTCAGGACGTCAGGACGCGGTATTGTGCGGCGGCAGCGAGGAATTGCATCCGACGGTAACCGCTACCTTCGACATTCTCTTTGCGACCTCCTCGGGTTTTAACGATAATCCCCGCGAAACACCACGGCCTTTCGACAGTCGGCGCGACGGCCTAGTATGCGGCGAAGGCTGCGGCCTGGTGCTGATCGAGGAATATGAACACGCCATGGCCAGAGGGATTCGACCATGGGCCGAGATCCTGGGGTATGACACCAACGCCGGCGGCACCCATGTCAGCCAATCCAACCGCGACGGTTTGCGCATCTGTATGGCCAATGCCTTGCGCGACGCCGATCTGAAGCCGGAAAACGTGGATTTGATCAGCGCACATGCCACCGGTACGCTGCAAGGCGACGCCGAAGAAGCCGGCGGTATTGCCGACCTGTTCGGCGAAGACACGCCGGTCAGCGGATTGAAGGGACACCTAGGGCACACCCTGGGCGCGTCCGGCGCCATTGAGCTGGCGGCAACCCTCGGCATGATGCGCGACGGAGTCATCTGCGCTACACGCAACCTTCACACGCCGGGCAAAGACTGTGCCGGCATCCGGCACGTAACCGATCCGCTCGAAAACCATTTTCAGACGGTCATCAAGAACGGGTCGGCGTTTGGCGGCATTAACGCCGCACTGATATGCCGTTTAATGAACCATTAAGACCGGCGTACCGAACGCCGTAATCGCCAACTGGGAGACTTCATGAATAGATCGGAAATCATCGAAAAAACCAACGCCGTATTCGAGGAATCGTTCGAAATTGCACCGGAACAACTCATCCCGACTGCGCATGTATTCAACGATCTGGGACTTGACAGTCTGGATACCGTGGATCTGGTCGTGGCGCTCCAGAAAAAGTTTACCGTCAGCATTCGCGACGATGCCCGTATTCGCGAAATTCGAACTCTTAACGACATTTACGATTTCATTGCCACGATCATATCCGAAACTCCGAATTCCTGATAACCCAGCGTATCGAGAGACGACGTGCATAGTCTGTTCAGCATCTGGTTCTATACGCTGGCCTTGGTCTATTCCATCCTGGTCATTCCCTTACTGTTTCTGGCCATGCTGGTATGCCGACCTTTTATCGATGCGCGCCGCGCCATGCGGATGCTGCGTCAATCGATCAAGGTATGGGGTCGCGGCATCGTCTCGGTACTGCCGTATCCTTATATCCGGGTACGCTACACGGACTTTGCGAAAGACAACGAAAGGGCGCCTTTCGCTTATATCTGCAATCATCGCTCGGCATCGGACGCGTTTCTAATGAGTCTGCTGAAAGGTGAAGGCGTACAGGTGGTCAATATCTGGCCATTCCGCATTCCCGTGATTGGCTGGTTCGCGCGCTTTGCCGGATACCTCAGTGTCAGGGAAATGCCGTTTGACGACTTCAGAACACGTGTTGGAAATCTTTTTGCATCGGGTGTTTCCATCGTGGCGTTTCCCGAGGGTACCCGGTCGCGTTCGCGTCAAATCGGCCCGTTTCACGGCGCCTTGTTCCGCGCCTGCCTCGAATTTGGTCCGACCCTGGCACCGATATGTATCATGGGCAATCAAGACAAGCCGCGACGCGGATCTTATAAGCTGCGCCCGGGCATTGTCCGCATCCATCGGTTGCCGGGTATCCCTTATGAAGAATACCGGCATATGTCGGCATTCGCCTTGAAGAACCATGTCCGCGCGATCATAGAAAAACATATCCTTCAAAATGAAGGGGAACAACCATGAAATCAACCAGATATCCGCGGATCGCCTTCCGGTCGCCCGATGAAATCGAAGCCCGGCAATCGGTATTATTGCGGGAACACGTCCGCTACTGCATAAATCATTCGCCTTACTACAAGAAAACTTTGTCTGACGCGCGGATCCCGTTCGAGGCGCCAATGGGGGAACTACTGGCCGGACTGCCGCTGACCGACAAGCATGATCTCGAAAAAGACAATGATGAATTCCGCGCCGTTGCACTCCGCCGCGTGATCGATATTGTCACCTCATCCGGCACCACGGGGCAACCGACGCGCATCCCGTATACGGAACACGATCTAAAACGCCTGGCATACAACGAGGCGAAATCGTTTATCGGATGCGGGTTAACCCGCGACGACGTCATTCTGCTGACCTGTACACTCGATCGCTGTTTCATTGCCGGACTGGCCTATTTTCTCGGAGCGCGATATCTCGGGGCGGCATCCATCCGTAACGGCCACGATACGCTGGAAGGGTATGCCGGTATCATCCGGCGCCATCGCCCGACGGCGCTTGTCGGTGTCCCCTCGTTTATCCGGAAAATGGGTGGTTATTTACGGGAAGCGGGCTTGAATCCGGCTGCCGCATCCATACGCCGTATCGTGGCAATCGGCGAGCCGGTACGCGGACGCGACATGAAGCTACTGGAAAGCGGTCGGGAAATCGAGGAAACCTGGGGCGCCTGCGTGTATTCCACCTATGCCAGTTCCGAGACCGTCACGACGTTCTGCGAATGTGTCGCGCAGCAAGGCGGTCATTTGCATCCTGATCTGGCGGTACTGGAAATCATCGATGACGACGGGAATCCACTGCCCAACGGCAAAATTGGGGAAGTCGTGCTCACACCGCTGGGCGTGGAAGGCATGCCCTTAATCCGCTTTCGCACGGGCGATCTGACCTTCCGCATATCCGGTCCCTGTCCGTGCGGCCGGAATTCCGTACGCTTGGGCCCCATCCTGGGACGGCGCGCGCAAATGCTGAAGGTACAGGGAACCACGCTGTATCCGCCCAGCATCCTGGCAGCGCTCGCGGCAATGGAAGAAGTGAGCGATTATTATGTTTCCGCGCACAGCGACACAGCGTTATCCGACCGAATCACGGTACACGTAACACTGAAACGTGATGCGACGATATGCTCTGAAACCATTGCCTCACGTCTGCGCGCGCAACTAAGAGTACGACCCGCGGTTCTTATCGAACCGGAAAATACGCTGCGCAAAATCGTTTACTCACCTGCTTCACGCAAACCGGTACGATTCGTCGACAGACGCGGGATATAAACCC
>PWZG01000199.1 GCA_003567575.1 PVC group bacterium
ACTGGGTCGACACGGCGGACCTCCATCGCACACGCGAGCCCGAGCCGGCGGCGCGTGCCCGGTACGACGCCCTCTACCCGCACTACCTCGGGCTGTACCGGGACCTGGCCGAGCGCTTCGCTGCACTCGCCCGCCTGCAGGAGGGTGAAGGCGCATGATCCGCTTCGGCGCCCACGCGTTCGTGAGGATCGGCGACTGGACCGCCGAGGCCGGGGACAAAGCCATCCGCGAAGCCGCCGAGGCGGGCTTCGAGTTCCTCGAGATCCCGCTGTTGAGTCCGGAGTGCTTCGACGCAGCGCGCCACCGGAGAGAGCTGGCGTTGGGCGCCGAAATCCTGTGTGGCTGCCTCGGCTACGCGCTGGGCGTACTGACGGGCGCGCCTCCGACGCGGGCCGAGTGTGAACGCGTGTAGGAGGCGCTCGGTGACCTGACTCTGGCGCGTCCTACGGACGTGCTCACGCGTGGAGCGCTCGACCGTGAGGTGCTCACCGCCATCGAGCGCGACGCGGTCCGGGCCTTCTAATGCTGCTGAAACGAACCGTGCGGGTTGTTCGGCAGATGCTCGAAGCCGTCAGTTGGATCGAGGCCGACATCGATGGCTTCGACGCGCGAGGAGCGGTGAGGGTCCACTTCTGCGACGGCGCGCGGCGGCATCACCGCGCGGGTCGGTTCGCCGCCACGGACGTCGCACCCGCCCCGACGCGACCCGCCGGTACGACGAATCGCTCCACCTCCTCGACGAACCGCGGCCATGCAGGTTCGGTCTCGACGAGGATGTGGTTGTCGCTCTCGAGCGGTAGGAAACGCGCGCCGGGGATGCTGGCCGCGAGGCGCCGTGAGACATCGAACGGCACTACGGCGTCGCCGCGGGCGTGGACGATCAGCGTCGGCACGCGTACGAGCGGTGCGAGCTGACGGGCATCGATCCCGAAGATCGTCCGCGCAAGCTCTACGGCCTGCTCGGGCGAGGCCGAGCTGCGCTGCATGTCGTTGAAACAACGCATCTGGTCGGGCGTGGCATCAGGCATGAACAGCGTCGTGAACGCCTGACGGAACGCGTCGTTGTCACGGCCCCAGCCGATGCGGATCATCTCGAGCATGGCGTTCGCTTCGTCCTCCGGCTCGGGTTCGATGTAGCTGCCGACCAGGATCAGGTGCGTCACCCGCTCCGGGTGGCGTACGGCGTACGCGAGCGACACCGAGGCACCCTGGGACATCCCCAAGAGTGGGAACCGCTCGATCCCCAACGTGTCTACGAGCACCTCCAGGTCTCGAACGAAGGCATCGAGCGAAAGCTCGACGTCGCGGTCGGAGAGTCCGCAGCCGCGCTCGTCGTAACGCACCAGCGTGTGGTAGCGCGACAGGGCATCGAGCCAGTGTCGCCACACGGAGCTGTCCCAGTCATGGTCTAAGTGGCTGAGCCAGTTCGCCGCCTTCACCAGCGGCGGCCCGTTGCCGATGGTGGCGTACGCGATGCGCGCCCCGTCACCCGAAGTGATGAACCCGATGTGTTGCTCGAGGCGGCGCGCCCCGAACCGCGAACCGTTCGCCGCGGACGCCTCCTCCGGCAACTCCACGTCCCCGAGCAGGCGTCCGCGGGCTTCGCTCTCGGTTGTCGCGAGGTCGAGGTCGAACGTTGCGGCCTCAGCGCCGACCTCGTCTGCCAGCTTGCTACCGGTGGCGCGGAGAAGCGTGTACAGACGCAAGAGGTCCTCCGGAGCGAGCACCGCTGCTCCGCGCAGACCGTGCGCGGCCTCGGCGTGCGAGCGGGCCGTCCCGTACTCACCGCGCCGCGCCGCTTCCTCCGAAACTGCGAGCAGCTCGCGCCGTAGACGTCCGGCGAGCAGTTCGCGTGTGCTGTAGACCCACTCCTCGAGTTCGATCCCGATCGCGCTCACCTCCACACCCTCGAGGAACGGGTGCTGGTAGAGGTCCATGGCGGCGCCAACATCCCCGCGCTCGAGTTCCTCCAGGAGACGCTCGGCGTCCGTCGTCACCCTCGCCCAGACACGCTGGCGATCGGCATCGATGGCGCCCGGCGCGCCCCGCCGCAGGCGCGAGAGCGCGACCGCCAGGCTCTTCATCCGATCAACCGCACCAGGCCAGAAGAGCTCGGCGAGGTACCGACGAGGTTGCGGCCCCTCCAGGGCGAGGAAGGCGAGCAAGAGCAGCGGCTTGGGGCGAGTGAAGACGGTGTCGTGCAGCTCGAGCGCGCCCAGGGTGCGCAGCAGCATCGGTCGACCATAGCAGCTGGTCACGCAGCGGTAGTCGCGTGGACACCGCGCGGTAACGGTGCGCCGGGCAGGCTGTGCACCACATCGGACGACCGGGTCCCGCCGGTCGGTCGAGAGGAGGTGCCGACAGCGAGAAGCACGCGCTCCGCGAACCTCGAGAACGAAGGGTACAGGGCGCGATGCGTCCTGCACCACGGCCATCAAGTGCACGACGCACGAACGCCCACGACGCACGACCGAAGGAGACCCGCATGCGACACCCACGAACCCTTGCCCTGTTCCTGATGAGCTTGCTCATCGGACTCGCCGCGGCGCAGCACGCGCACGGCGACGCTGACGCGCAGCCCATGGCGAGCACCGTGCCCCTGTTCGACGGCTTCGGTGATCACGCGCTGCCGATCACGACCGCGTCCGACGAGGCGCGGCGCTACTTCGACCAAGGCCTGATGCTCGTCTACGGCTTCGACCACTTCGAAGCGGTCCGCTCGTTCCGCGCCGCCATCGCGCTCGACGACACGTGCGCGATGTGCCACTGGGGCCTCGCGCTCGCGTTGGGGCCGCACATCAACGCGCCCATGACGCCTGACGCCGTGCCGGAAGCCTTCGAATCCAGCCGTCGCGCACTCACGCTCGCCGCCCACGCGAGCGACTGGGAGCGCGCCTACATCGAAGCGCTCGCCGAAAGGTACGGACCCGAGGCACTCGAGGACCGCTCGCACCTCGACCGCGCCTACGCCGACGCGATGCGCGAGGTCGTGGCCGAGCACCCCGACGACCTCGACGCCGCCACGCTCTTCGCCGAAGCGCTCATGAACCTGATCCCCTGGAACTACTGGGACGCGTACGGCGAACCCCGCGAGGAGACCGTCGAACTCGTCGCGACGCTCGAGGCGGTGCTCGAGCGCGACCCCTACCACCCGGGCGCGAACCACCACTACATCCACGCGGTCGAGGCCTCACCCTCACCCGAGCGCGCCGAAGGCGCCGCAGATCGCCTCGTGGAGCTCGACATCCAGATCGGGCACATGATCCACATGCCCTCGCACATCTACGCCCGCATCGGCCGCTGGCACGACGCCTCGAACGCCAACGAGCGCGCCATCGTCGCCGACCACGCCTACCTCGAGGCCTACGAGGCCGAGGGCCTGGTGCCGCTCCTCTACCACCCGCACAACGTGCATTTCCTCGCTTGGACGGCCGGCGTCGAGGGCCGCAGGGAGCTCGCGCTACAGGCCTCCGCCGACGTGGTCGCGGCCACTCCCGCCGAGCTCGCAGCCGACCTACCGTTCCTGAACGCGTTCCTCATCACACCGTACGTGAGCATGGTGCGCTTCGAGATGTGGGACGAGATCCTCGCCACCCGCGCCGACCACGACCCGCACCCGTTCGTGACCGCCACGCGGCACTACGCCCACGGCCGCGCGCACGCCGGCCTCGGCCAGGCCGAGGCGGCAGCCCGCGAGGCCGCCTCCCTGCACGCGATCGCCAACTCCGACGAGGCGCTCGCCTGGGAGATGCCCGAAGCGTTCTTCCCCGGCCAGAGCATGCTGAGCCTCATGCAGGACGTGCTGGCTGCCGATCTCGCCGTGCTCGAGGGCGACCTCGACGAAGCCGTGCGCCTGCTCGAGCGCGCGATCGCCAACCAGGACGCGCTGCCCTACATGGAGCCGCCCTACTGGTCCGACTCCGCCCGCCTCGACCTCGGCCGCGTGCTCATGGCCGCCGGCCGCCACGCGGAGGCCGCGAACGTGTACCGCGCCGACCTCGAGGTCTACCCCGACAACGGCTGGGCGCTCTTCGGCCTCGCCGAAGCCCTCGCAGCCGCCGGCGATCACGCCGCGGCCGACGAAGTCCGCGAACGATTCGAGGGGGCGTGGCTACACGCCGACGTCGACCTGCGAGCCGGCGACGAGGGGATCACCGTGGTCACCGCGGCCGTCGCCGTCGACTGACGACTGACGGTCACGCATCGCGCGCGCCGATCATGGCGACCGGACGCGCTAGCTAGTGCCGCGGCGGGCGCCACCCACTCGGGTG
>PWZG01000042.1 GCA_003567575.1 PVC group bacterium
AAATTTTAACGGGTATGCCCATCCGCTTTTCCCGGATCAGAATTCTGGTCAATCAGCAAATCAGCATGACGTTCTACCGATTTGAGGAATTCAACAGACTTCACTAGGTTCGGATTTGTGCCTTGCGCCTCGATAATCCCCTCAATAAGTGTTATGGACGATTCGATAGTTCCTGTTCTTTGTGTCAGCAACCACGTCAGCACCTTCACTTGTCGGTCACTCTCAGCCCGAACAATGATGGCATCCACTACCTTCCGAGGTTCGATACGAAGCGATACCAGCGCGCTGGCTGCAGGGTAAAAGAAGCCTTCGCCAACACTTATTCCATCCGGCACTGATTGCCGCTCCAGCTCGTAGTCTATTATTGAGAACAGCCCGTCCTCCGCTTCATAAACCCGCCAAAGACCCACTGCCTGAATCGCACAATGAAGAGGAGACATGTAACGCGTATTTGACCGGCTCGTGCGTGAGGCTTCTTCTAATACGTTAGCGATGTTCTGACGTGCATCAAATTGCCGAACATTCAACGATTGAAGAGCTTGTTCCCGCTCATACTGTTCGCCAGCCAATAGGCGTTGGGCATAAGATTCGATCATCGGATTATCACCTTTCTGTCCATACACTTCAGAAACAGAAACACACACACACAAAGCCACAACAATGACACTGAGAACAGTATTTTTCATTAAAACCTCTCCTTTGCAAGTTAATCATTCCAATGCTTGTTCGTCTTATGCTGCTTTCCGGGGTTCCCCCAGTCCTGCTCCCAGTAATCATGCTCATCCAAGAGATTGTTGGCATGCCTCACGGCTTCGGTCTCAATTGGGGATAGCCAGACTCCGCTTCCGCCTGGCGCGTTATATGTTCCAGGATAAGCCTCCGGCAACGGCCACGCTTCTGGCCAATTGTTGTATCCGCTTGGAGTATAATCCAAGTTGAGCATTATGTCATCAGAACCAGGCCAACCAGGCTCAAACGGAGGCAGTGGCGTCGCATCATCAACCGTTCCGCTACCATCATCATCGACGCCTGCTACACCCCATTTGCCGTCCGGCCCTTCGTTCCAATGGTTGTGAGTTGCTTGGTTCCACGACCAACCATAACGGAAAGAATCATTGCCATTTGTAGGAGGCATCAGAGCGTCTGCGGCAGCGATCTGTTGCACATGCTTCTCCTCATGGATCACAGTGCTAATCATTCTGTCAATTCCGGAATACTCTTTACCTACACCGTATTGTTTAGATTTATCCGGATGAGCCGTTCCTATTTCGATACGGTCTTTGTTCGGCTCGACATCATAACGCCACCCTGTCATTCCCGGCACTCGACCGAATGCACCCAGTGTAGGCTCAAACACAACATCAGGATTTGGCCTCGCCTGCATCCAATAGTGAAACCAATTGGGGCTTCCAGCTTGACCACCCGAGTGGTTTTTGGAATCACGCGGATAGAATATCTCAACATTCGTTGTACGTTCGCCGCAATCCATACCATCAACTTGAAGCCTCACGACCTTTGTCCCAAATGCATCATTATTTGCAGGCAGCCCATCTGCAGTTGTTGTGAAAGTAGCAGTTGGCGAAAGTCCCTTCCCCTTATGCGGGTCACCATCAACATGCGGATTCCATACAGCCTGAATCGGCCCTACATTATCAATGCTCCAACGGAGCCTGTCGGAAAATTCATTTTCGACAGACGCTGGCTCGATCGACGCAACACACGGAACCGTAACCGTGGCAATACCGGGCGAATTCCCGCCCGAGAAGGTTCGTTCGTTGCCGACGTTCGCCGCATCTGAGTCAGGATCATTCCATGCAGTTGCCGATATCGATGGATCGCCATGCGGAAGTTTGATCTCCACTTTAATGATGGTAATCGTAACACTATCAGTTATAGGCCCTTCCGTTCCCGGCGCGGTGGCCGTGATCGTGACATCTCCGGTTTCGAGTGGTGTAAAGATGACGCTGTGAGCAAAAGGCAGATCAATTGTGCCATTTTCAGTAGGCGTTACCTCCCATTCGGCTTCCACGGAGTCCAGAAAATCCCATGGGAAATCATCCGGACGCATGACCCAAGCGGACAGTTCCAACGTTTCATTAATGCAAAGATAATCCGGCGGGTCGAGGATGGCAAGATCGGTAACCTTTAGTGTCCCTTTCTTGTGAATCGCGAGGCCATCCGCCCGACCAGGTATCTTCTTCGGCGTTTTTCCTGCTCCGGTTTTGCCACCCGTACCACTCTCGGGTTTCCATTCGCATTTAACCGTTACGGTATCTTCCTTATCTTCCCAAATTGTGTTTGCGACTTCAAAAACAAAAGAGTGTACAGCATCACCTCCGGTATATTTCCATACCCAGATCAAGTCGGGATCAAGAGGGCCCGTGGTGGGCACACTGACCTTAGTTTCTTTCTTGTCCAAAACATATTTCACACTGCCTACCGTCTCTTTGTTTTTTATGTTGACATTATACTTCCCCGTTTGCTGCGGTTCAAGCACAAATCTTTTCTTATCTTTAGGCTCTTTCGGTGATAAATCAGATGTGTGTTCAATATCAGGGTTTTGTTCGTCAGCGGTTCCAATTCGTGCCATGAGAGCCAAACCGCCGAGGACCAGAATTTTGAGTGTGTTTTTCATTGTACTGCTTCCTTCAGTAGCGCTTCTTCACGGCGTAGTTCATCGGCCTCGGTGATGCGGTCTTGATGTTCGGCCACCTGTCCGGCGCGCAGGCGGCGTAGTTCATAGTCCGGCAGAGCCAGGTTTTGGTAGTAAACGCGATGCAGCATTTCGTGTTCCCTTCGGGCACGGTGCGTGGTAAAGAAACGATCGGCACGCGCGTTGACGGCGGTACGGATGGCATCGGCGCGTTGCCAGTCGCCGCGTCCGAAGAGCGGCACGGCCACGAGCATGGCATAGAAGCGGGCGTCGCGAATATCGTCGCCGTGACGCTGTTGCCAAGCCAGCAGACAGTGTTCGGCGCGCTCGGTTTGTCCGGTGTTGTAGAGTGCCCGCGCCCAGGCGGTCACCACGGGCGTACGGGTCGCAAGCGACAGGTTGCCGTCGGAGGCCGCGTTGCGCAGCCAGGTTTCGCGGCTTTGCCGCAGCCATTGGCGGTCTCCGGGATCGAAAAGATGTTCGTTTTCCAGGAAGAAGGTCTGATGGCGGTAGATACCGGAGACCCAGACATGGGCGGCGGACGTGTTTTTGAACCGTTTCTCGACTTGGCGTCCACCGGTTTCAACGCTGACGGTCAGCCGGTCCACGGTACGGGTTTGGGGCGACAGCGTCCAGTTCTCGACGTCATCGAGCAGGCGGAGGGTTTGCGGCGCGTGCGATTCGCGCCAGCGCCGGAGATAGGCATCCATGATATGGGTTGTGGCCATGACCGCCTGGGTGACATGTTCTTCTGATTCCAGGAGTTGCAGGGTTTCGAGAGCATCGCGGACCGCCTGTTGCGCGTCGTCGTGGGTATCAAGGGCATGACGCAGGCTCCATCCGTGAATGTATTGAAACGGCAGGCCCCATTGACGATAATCGCCAAGTTGGTCACGGTTGCGGCGGGTATGATCGAGCGCCGTGCGACGGGCGTTTTCGACGGCATGCCCCCATTCGGGCGGGTAACCCTGACGGGCGAAGAATGACAGATCGCGGTTGAGCCGATCGAAAGCCCGGCGGATGGGGTTGGGTTGCGGGGCGGCAGCTACGACGGCGGGATCAACGGCGACAAGCAGGGGTAGCGGCAGAAGCAATGTGAGCGGACAGATTCCCTGGGAACGCCACGCTCCAGCGTGGCAACGCAAGAGATGCCAGGCTGTGCGCCACCGGCGCATCCGCCCGTGGCGGAGAGCCTGGCGCTCCCAGAAGCCAGGCATGACCGACTTACTTGGACGCTGCGTTTTCAGAAGCGTTATCATTGCCGTTTTTCGAGGTTTTGTTCGCAATGGGCGATATAGCTTTGGACGTGGGGATTATCGGCCGAACGCGGATAGGCGGCCACAAGTTGGAGGAAGCTATCGAGGGCCGGTTCCCATTGTTCGTCGACCATCAACAGCCAGGCATGCGAAAACAGCGCCTGTTCGCCCATGAAATGTCCCCGGAATTCCTGCGCTTGTTCCTCGCACAGCGCGATGGCTGTATCCAAGTCCTGTTTGTGGCCAAAGATCAGGGTCAGCCCTTCACAATAAACTTTAATCTTTTGTTTCATGCGCTTTGTAATGTTGCCCAGTTCTCAATCTGCGCAATTCCGTCTCGGCCTCTTGAAACTTCTTGCA
>PWZG01000305.1 GCA_003567575.1 PVC group bacterium
ACCCAGCCACGACATGATCGCCGTCCGGCGGATGCCCAGCACGTCCTTCAACTCGACCAATCCGTTTGCGTCGCCACGGTACATGACCGTGACGCCCGCGCCGTCGCCGTTCGGATGCAGCACGTGGCAATGCGCGTCCAGCGCCGGTGTCTCCGGTAACGGTCGACCGGCGGCCGCCGCTTTTCGCAGCGGATCGTCTCCGATCCCCGGCGCCGGCCCCGGCCGGATACCGCCAAGCAAACGGCTCAAATTGCCGCCCGCGATAAGCGCGCGCGCCTTGGGCGGCACACGCGCGTAGTCAATGTAGGCTCGCGCCGCCCCGGCGCTCATGGCGGTCAGTCCGGTGCCGAACAGCAGGCGTTCCGCGCCAAAGCGCCGGACATACATTTCGATGCCGCGATTGATCTGATACGTGGAAAACTCAAGGTGAAGGTTCGGATGCCGGTTCATCAGCGCGGTCACGACACGCTGACAGGACCAGGATATCTTGCGCAGCAGGATATTCAATCGCGGGAACGCGCGAAGCAGATCGTCCATCGCCTCGAATGCGGCCGTAGCGCCATCCGGTAGTTCCGCGTAATCGATCAACGCCAAAATGCCTTGCTCCGCCAGCGCGCTCAACTGGGGCCCAAGCAAGGCCGTTGAAAAGGGGTAGACGAGGGTTTTCGGAGAGAGCCTGACCGCTCGTACGCGGGCGCGGGCCATGGCGTCGAGCAGCATGGCGGGGTCGCACTCGAAATCGCCGGCGTCCGGCGGCAATAAATCCCATACCGGAAAAAGACGGTCCGGCGCATGGCCGATTTCGCGCGCCAGGCGTTGCCGGGCCCATACGGGGTCGTACTGGTTCGATAACGTGTGGCAGACCAGGGCGCCGTCTATTCCGCAGTGATCCATCCAGCGGATTGCGTCATTTACGGTCCACGGCGCCTCCGGATCCTTGCCGGCTCGCGGGCCAATTTCGCAGCAGCAGTCGAAGTAGTACATCATTAGAATTATCAATATGGGGTTTGGAGTGTCGGGTGCCGGATTAGTAAAGCAAATAGCGCCGCCCGCCGCAAGCGCTATTTTGAAAATGAATGAAACCGGGGTGTAACTGCCTTAAGGATGTAGCCCGGCAATTGGCCTGTCTTGGGCGAAGTAAGTCAGGCATTCCTGCCTGACATGACAACCCGTTGAGGGAACGGACGACGCTGACGTGGACGCTTACGGTAGACGATTGGGATTCCTCTTATCGTAATCCGTGGTCGTCCACCCGGAGAGTTTTCCCATGTTCTCTCCGATTCTTTTTCGTAGATAACCACGATTTTGTGTGGTATTCTTTTCTTTATGTGAACCACATGATGGAGGCGAATAAGATGAAAACGAATCAAGACTTATGGGTCGGCTTTGGTGTATCGGATATAACCCCTCCCTTGGGATTGGCCATGGCCGGAGGCCTCGATCCGCGGACGAATCGCGGTACGGGCGATCCGTTGCAGGCGAAAACCCTCTACGTTCGCGGCCGTGGCGGCGCGGTCGCCATCGTCGGCGTGGATCTTCTCGGCCTGCCGCGCGACGTGGCGGATGCGGCAATCGATGCCGCCGCCCGTCGCGCCGGATTGGATCCTGCCGCAATTCTGATTGCTTGCAGTCATACCCATAGCGGACCTTATATGATCAACCCGCCGCATTGTGACGGGCTGGTCGATGAACCTTACGTGACGTCGCTTCCCGAACGGATCGCCGCCAGCATCGCCGGCGCGGTTGACGCCGCCCAGCCCGCCACTTTTTCGCTGGGCCGTTCGCTGGTGTATCATGGATTTCATCACCGGCGCGTTACGACCAAACACGATGGTCTTGCGGTCAACACCTGGATGCGTGGATTGTTAAACGACCTGGATACGGTTCCCCAGGTGCTGGGGACGGCCGGCGTCGTCGATCCCGAACTATGGGTAGCCCGTTTCGATGCCCCGGACGGCGGAACCCTGGGCATGCTGATCAATTTCTCGGTCCACGTCAATGCGCGTTTCGGTGATACCTGGTCCGCCGATTATCCGGGCGTGATGGCGGCGCGCATGGCGGAGGCCTTCGGGCCGGCGACCGTCAGCGTGTTTACGCCGGGCGCCTGCGCCAACGTGAATCCGACACGGAATGGCGATCAATGGCTCGAGGGCGCCGATTTTTTCGCCGCCCAGGCATTGGACGCGGCGCGGCGAGCGCGGCGGATCGAAGGACCGATCGCCGTGAATGCCACCCGGCATGACGTCGCGGTCCCGCGACGCGATCCGGCGAGTCAACGCGACGGGGCGATCGAACGCTTATGTTGGGGAAGCGGCGGCGGCCGTCGGGATGTCTTCGGTCCGAGCCTGAAATGGGTCGCGGGATTGCCCTCGCAACAGATCGTGCCTGTTAACGCGGCGCGAATCGGACCGCTCGGCATTGCAACCAATGCCGGTGAATTATTCGTCGAATGGGGGCTTGACATCAAACGGCGGTCACCCTTCCCGCATACCATCGTAACCGAATTGACCAACGACACCATCGGGTATCAGCCCGACGCCGCGGCGTTTGCCGCCGAAGGGTACGAAACACTGGTCGGCGCTAATCGGATTGCGCCCGAAGGGATTCAATCATTGATCGATAGCGCCGTACAACAATTGGAAACATTACAGTAGCAACACGGAAAGGTCATGTTATGAAGAAGTATAACGTCGGATTGGTCGGTGTCCGCCGGGGTGGCGGACTGGTACGGGCGATGGCCGCGCATCCACAATGTACGATTCGCGCGTTGTGCGATGTCGATCCGGTTGCGCTGACCGATTTGGGAGCGCATTTCAAATTGCCCGATCGACAACTGCATACCGATTTCGACGATTTTCTTGCGTCGGACATCGATGTGGCCGTGATTGCCACGCCGATTGAGTTTCATGCGCGACAATCGATCGCGGCCATGCAATCCGGGAAACACGTCTTGTGCGAACAAACCGCCGCCTATACGGTTGACGATTGCCAGCAAATCATCGAGTCCGTTAAACGCACCGGCAAAACCTATATGATGGCCGAGAATTATTCCTTCTACCATTGCGTCCTTGAATGGAAAAAAATCATCGACGCGGGACGTCTGGGAAAAATCTATCACGCCGAAGGCGAGTATATCCATGAAATCGTCGATCTACTCGTCGATCCCGAGACCGGGGAACGCAAATGGCGTTATCCGCGCGCGCCGATCTGGTACTGCGGCCATAGTCTCGGACCGTTGCTGTTTCTCATGGGGGACCGGGTGGTCAAGGCAACCGGGGTCACACCGGGGCGGAACATGTATCCGGACCGCGATAGCGTCAGTTTCCTGGATATGGAAACCGGGCTGTTCCTGACCGAGAAAGGCGCGGTCATCAAGATACTGTCCAGTCAGACCGTCAAACGCTATCGAAAAGGCGGCGGTTATCTTACCTGGTACTCTCTGTATGGGACCCGGGGATTTGTCGAGAGCGGGCGTGATCCAACGGACCAAGGTCTCGAATGGTTGGAGGATACCGATACCCCGCGTGGTGGCGCCCGCCATGTGCCGACACCCTTTTCCGATCCTGACGCGCCGGCCGAAGCCAAACTCGGCGGTCATGGGACCGGCGAATATCATATGGTCCGGCATTTCATCGAGGCATTGAATCAAGGGTTCCGGCCGGCGTTCAATGCCGTTCAAGCCGCCGAAGTCACCGTGCCCGGTCTGCTCGCCCACGAGTCCGCCATGCAGGGCGGTGTTTGGATCGATGTTCCCAGGTTCGGATGGTAATATGCCCGGCACGCGCCCCAATTGGAGAACGCATTGGATACGCTGGCGGAGACGAGGACGACAGAGACAGGGGCAGGGTCACAGGGTCACAGGGTGGAAGGGAGACCGTTCTGGAATGATGCTTCTTGGTCGTATTCGTTTCCCGTCGATTCCTGTCGACACCTGTCGACAACCATCGGCCCGAGCGGTCGCTCCAATCGAGGGCAATATCGAGGAAATAATCAATGCTGACAGGTAAATTATATATCGGTTGGTCGCGGGTTGACATTACGCCGCCGCGAAAAACGTTGCTTCAGGGTCAATTCCACAGCCGGCTTTCCAAAGGGGTTGTCAGCCCGCTGACGGCTACCGCCTTGGCCGCCGAAGTTCGGGCGGCGGACGGCGCCGCGGAATGTGCAGTCTGGTTGTCATGCGATCTTCCCGGGGAATTCTGGAAGGAGGAATTGGTCGATAAACTCCAGTCGCGCTGTCCGGAATTCGATTCACGATTTC
>PWZG01000257.1 GCA_003567575.1 PVC group bacterium
GACACACCAACGCCCCGCCGCCGGAGGTCGTGATGATCTTGTTTCCGTTAAACGACAGGATACCGAAGCGGCCGAACGTGCCGCACATCCGTCCGTTGAGGCTAGATCCCAGCGCCTCGGCGGCATCCTCGATCAGCGGAATCTCGTAGCGCTCGACGATGGCCGTTATCGCATCCCACTGCGCCGGCATACCGTACAGGTCAACGCCGATAATCGCCTTCGGCTTGTTGCCTGTTTTGTCGATGCGGTCCTTGATGGCGGCTTCCATTAGCCGGGGGCACATATTCCATGTATCCGGTTCGCTATCCACAAAGACCGGCTTGGCGCCCAGATACACAATCGGATTCGCCGAGGCGGCGAACGTGAAGCTTTGGCAGATCACCTCATCGCCGGGGCCGACGCTAAGCTGAATCAATGCCAGATGCAACGCGGCCGTTCCCGACGAAAGCGCGGCCACCGGCTTTTCGCCGCCCAGATATTTCTCAAGATCCGCCTCGAACCCCGACACATTCGGCCCCAACGGCGCGATCCAGTTTGTCTCGAAAGCTTCCTGGATAAAAGCCAACTCCTCGCCGCCCATGGTGGCAAGCGAAAGATTGATGCGGGACTTGTTCATCGCTGTATCACACTGTTTTGCAGGTAGTTGTTGAAAGGGGGGTGTTGGAGGCATACGAAGCTGATCGCTTACGTCGGATTCTTCTTGATTACCTTTGCCGGCACACCGACGGCGGTACTTTTGGCGGGAATGTCACGCACCACAACGGCACCTCCCCCAATAACGGACCAATCACCGACCTGAATGCCTTGAATGGTCGAGCTGTTAATGCCGAACTCAACCCCTTCACCAAAACGACAATTACCGCCAAGGTTTACCCCGGGCGCCGCGGTCGAGAAATCGCCAATCCTCGTGTCATGACCCACGGTACAGAGTTTGTTCAGAACCACGCAACTTCCTATTTTGACATCGACATCTATATGTACCCCTGGATAAATCAGCGCCCCTGCGCCTATTTCTACACGCCGTGCAATCCATGCGCGTGGATGAACAAGTGTCGCCAATTCGACGGAACCGCCGGATTGGATCCTTTCAATCGCCGCTTGCTTTTGTCTTGGATTGGAAAACGCCAGCGCGACACTCGTCACGAAATTATGGGTTAGCCAGGAACTCACTCCCAATACCGGAAGATCCGCCACGCATGTTCCCGTCCTGGTCTCATCATCGTCGATAAAACCGACGACATTCCAACAAGGAGCGATCTTGTTGATATCAAAAACGATTTGTTCGACCATCCGTCCAACACTACCGCAACCATAAATGACCAGGTCTTTCATGTTTCCCCTTCGTTCCCGGTAAATTTCGGCATGGTTGCCTCTCCTTCCGCCGAGATGTCTTCATGTTTTATGACCTGCCAAACCGTCAGCCAAAGTATTGTAAGGTCAAGCTTTAAAGACACGTGATCCACGTACCAGACATCGCACCGGAACTTATCTTGCCAAGCCAGCGCATTCCGCCCGTTCACCTGGGCCCATCCGGTGATACCCGGGCGGATTTCATGCCGACGCGCCTGTTGCGGGGAATAAAGCGCTAAATACTCCATACGCAAAGGGCGCGGTCCAACCAGACTCATATCGCCCTTGAGGATATTCCATAATTCCGGTAATTCGTCAAGACTGCTTTTTCGCAGGAACTTACCGAACGGCGTCAAGCGCTCGGCATCCGGCAACGGATTCCCGTGTTGATCGCGGGCATCGGTCATGGATCGGAACTTGATGAGTTCAAAGGGTTTGCCGTGCAAGCCTGGCCGTTGCTGGCGAAACAAAACCGGCGAGCCCAGCTTGCAGCGAACAAGCAGGGCCAGTAGCGCCAGCAGTGGCGCCAGCAGAATGAGCGCCGGGACGGTCAACATCAGATCGACAAGACGCTTGCCGTTTTTGCGATAGAAGGTCATGGCCGTTTCCTTGGTGTTATGTCTTCCTCATCGCCGCCATGGTTTCTCCCTCTAGCCGTCTTCTTTAATAGGTCAAGATATTTACCGGCAATCAGATCTCTCGAAAATTCGATTTCGGCAAGTCGCCTTGCATTCCGGCCCATGTTGTCCCGCTTCCGGTGGTCTTCCTGAAGTGTTTTTAAACAGGTTATAAACTCATCAAGCGAATTGTTCTCGCACACCAATCCGGCATGGTACCGTGCCAGGAATGACTGCAACCAGGTCGTTCTCGTGAACACAACCGGCAAACCGCCGGCGCAATAATCAAAAAATTTATTGGGCGAGTTTTCGTAGTAAACCGGTTCATTGATAAAGGAAACGACGCCTACATCGGCTGCATTGACATACCTGGGGACCTCAGACTTCGGTTGCCTGCCCCACAACACGACATTCGCCGCGCCTGTCCTCTCAATCCGTTCCCTAAGATATTTGAGGCGGTTGCCTCCTCCCACAAACCACCAGACCATCGAATCATCATCTTTTGTCCTTTCGATGGCATCAGCAAGGAACGGCATATCATTGGATAAGTTAATGGCCCCGACATAGAGGATCACAAATCGATCTCCCGCATGAAAGGCGGCTCGCAATGCACCCCGATCGAACAACCGCGGATCAAACGGTTTGAGATCGGAGCAATTCGGCAGCATGATTGTCCTGTCGCGACTGACGCCTTTGCTGCAAATACGTTTCTGCATCCCGGTTGACAAGGGAACGATATGATCGGCATGACGGTAAGCGGCGGCTTCCAGTTTCCGCGCCATCCAAATCAGCAGCCGATTCCGCAGGACACCGGCGCTGATCGCCGCATCCGGCCAGACGTCGCGCACTTCGAATACAACGGGACATCGCGCAATCCGTTTGGCGGCCAACGCGGGGAGGGCAACTGTCAGCGGCGTACTGGTGGCAAGCACGACATCGTACCGCCCGGCACGCGCGGCAATCAGCGTTGCAAGCACGGCAAACGACAAGAAAGAAAAAACGCGCCCGCAGAACCCGTAATGGGTTCTATAGTTCACGCCTAAACATACGATACGGATGCCGTCAACAAATTGTTCTCCTTTCTTCAGCGTGGCATCATGACCCTGACCGGTTATGACCGTAACGACATGTCCTGCCGCGACCCATCGCCTGGCAAACTCATAGCTGCGTACACCGCCCGATCCTCCGGGCGTATTAAAATGCTGATGGAAATAAAGTATATTCATGTAAAAAAATCCTCGGATTATTTCAGACATCGAACGGTAAAAACACGAAAAAACGATTCTATCCTGTCGTGGCGCCGAGATTGAAGGATTCCGCCAATTCGCTGTCGGAGAACCCAATGAGCGAAGGTTCCACCGGCACGGCGACACCCGTTTTTTCGAAAACGGTTTTCCTGACGTTGCTAACAATGTCTAAAATATCGGCAGCCCTTGCCGAGGCTGTTTTACTGATGACGACCGCGCAATTGCCGGGAAACAAGGCAATATCGCCGCGTGCCAAATGCGTCAGTCCGCAGGCATCAATGAGCATGCGGGACGGCAATTTTACGCCCTGGGATGATGACAGGGTCCATCGACAGGCCATGATCTTTATCGCTGCCAGGAAACCGAGATTTTTCCCGGTCTTCATTATGATACCACCGATATCATGATGCGGAACAACGATGGCTCTGAAAAAGGTTCCCGCACTGCCGCAGGCGTCATCCGGTTTCGGCAGCAAAATGCCATTGGATCGCAAGGCAACGATGACCTCGCGGATTTCAGCCTGTGTATAGACCCAACGGAAGTGCAAGCGCGGCTTGCACACGGCGTGCTTGGTATACCGCGTCATGGAACCGATCTTTTTTATCCGCTGCTGTCTTAGCGCCCTGACAACATTCTTTCTTGAAAGACATGGTTTTCGTTTTTTCGACAAACGGAAATGAACGTGGGCAATAATATAACGGCCTTTGGCATGGGTATTAAAAATGCTTTTCCTGAAACCAAAATCGCATTGCACATTTGACAATGCGCAATAGCGATCTTGAAGCGTGTCGTACGCTTCCACCCGCGTAATGACACGACGGCATTCCTGGCCGTACGCACTAACGTTCTGCACCGGCGCCGCGCCAACCGTTCCCGGGATCAACGACATATTCTCAATCCCCCACCAGTTCCGTTGCACGGCATCGGCAACAAACGCATCCCAGGATACACCGGCGGCAACCCGGACTGTTACATTATCATGGCTCTCGTCAATGATCTCCACGCCGGACATCTCCATTTTCAGAACCAAGCCGGGAAATC
>PWZG01000466.1 GCA_003567575.1 PVC group bacterium
GTGGCAACCTTGGCCGGAAACAAACAAAAAACTGTAATATCCTGACGCGGAATTGACCGTTTTTACGAAAACTCCGAAAAAAACCTCTGAACCGTTGAACCGTTGAACCGTGAACGGTTACTAGAAAAGTGCGTTAACCTCACCAGAGCGGCTCTTTTGATGGGTTGGAAGCCTTATTTCGTAACCGTTAAGCTTGGTCGATTTTAGGCGTAGCCGGGAGCAGTCGGCAGTTCGGTTTGTTTTGCGACTTTCGGCGCGATTATTGTGGAACTGCCGGCTGGCCTTGCGATGTTCACTTGATAACCTCTCACGTTGTGGCAGGGCGGCGCGCGACGAAGAACTCATAGGCGTAGTAGTCTGAGTGGCTGCGGTGCATTTCCGGCTCTTGCGCAAGTTGGTCAAGCACGGCAAGCGCCTCGTCATCGTTTCCGTACTTCCGGCGCAACTCCATGATGCGCTGTTCCATCGGCGTGTAAAAGTCGTCCCACCAAGCCTCATCCGGCAGCGTGAAACGATCGATAAACTCAAAGCCGCCGAACCGGATGGCCCTCATCACATCAGCCTCCGTGCCCATGGCTGGGTAATCCAGATCGAAGCTTGCCTTGACTTCCGGCGGTGGGTCTTCCTTGCGCCAAACCGCGTCGGTGAAAGCAAGAAAGCCGCCGGGAAGCAGCAATCCACGACAGACACTCATGGCGTTCCCAATGCCGATGTTATAGAGCGCTCCTTCGGACCAGACCAGGTCGAAGCTTTCCGGCGGCAAGTCCAGATGCGCCATGTCGTCAACCTGCGCCCGGACGCGTTGGGAAAGACCGCGCGCGGCAAGCGTCGCCCGCAGCCGCTCAATGCTGGGAGCATGGCTATCGACGGCGACGATGGACCCCGTCGTCAGGTCGGCAAGATCCAGGGTTTGCCTGCCGACTCCGCAGCCCAAATCGGCAATCATCGATGCAGGTGGAAGCCCTGCGCACAGACGGAGTGCTCGTTCGGTGCAATGACGATTGCCAGGCCCCTGCCTTGGCAAGTTTTCGTATACTTCAAAGAATAACTCCCAGAAACGGGAACCGTGATCGTTCATTGGTGCTCCGTGTGTCGCTCTTGCCGAGCAGTGTTGTTGGCCTGACTTCGCTTCCGGCCCACTTCGTCGCTTGACGCCAGGATGATACCGACTCGAATCGCCATACGTCAAGACCTTAATAAAATGGAGCGTAATGGAATGGCGGAATATTCCGCATCCCAGCGGGATGCTACTGGTTTTTGATCTAATGGCTTCGCCAACCCTCACCCCGGCCCTCTCCCAGCGGGAGAGGGAGATCACGCGATTGAACGGCTAACGGTTTTCTTGTTTTTCATGGCGGTTTCGTGAGTTTAAGGCACTAAAAACCGTTTCATCGAGTAATTGCATGTAAATTTCGTTTGACGGAGACGAATATTACATGTAGGATTTCCTTGTTTTGCTGATAACGTCTGTGGAACTTATCTGATCGGATCATTATGCTTCCTGCCGGATGTTTTGCAAGACCAGCGCCGGTACATCGATATGATCGTTCAACTTCCGCACGGCGGACCCCGCATCGAAAGCCGTGCCGTAGCCGCCAACCAGATGCTAACCATCCGGGAACCCGCACCCGAATAAATCCAACATGAAAACTCGAACGATACTCGCCTCAATGCTGATCCAAAGCTTGTTTATTCTACACGTCGTCGCAGAAGAACGTTCCGGATTGCCGTCGCCTGTTTACGACGGGGCAATCCCGGTTGTGATCGCGAGAGACAATACTGCGTTACATTCCGTGGTTATAGCACCTGAAAAGGGACGGATACCGTTGCTGGATTTGTCACCTCACCAAGCCACGGCACCATCCGGGACGGAGACGGGAATGAGATCTTCAGCTTACAGGACATGGAACAACAAGACTTTTTTTCCGTTCCGGTTCCGAAAGGGCAGGACAGAAAACTATGGCAAATCCACCGGGCAACCGGACAGTGTTACCTGATGACCGTTCCTCCATATTATGTTCGCATGACGCGTTCAAACCCTCAATGCAACAGTTCGCCAAATGGACAAGAATATGGAACCTATTACAGCGCGTGATCGCGAGAGATTGAGACAGCGGGCGCAACTCCAGCGTGACTACGCCAATTCACCCCGGAACGATGTCATTCTGAAAAAGTGGCGGGCGCAGGCGGAAGGCAGGCGCGACGCTCCGCCCGTCCGGTTGCTTTTCTCCAATTTTCGTCATGAAGTCGTCAACCCGCGCCTGGAATGCGAGGGAGAACAGGCTCGCGGGATAGAGGCCGCGCTCCTTGGCGCGTTGGTGGGGCGCGAGTTGTTCGACGATGATACGCCCATATCACCGACGTTCGACATGGGCTGGCAAACCCGAGTGCAACCATTCGGAATAGCTTGCCAGATCACGCGCGCCGAGGGAGTCAACGCACGGGGATTCCATATCGACCCGGTCATTAAAGACCTGGCCACCGAGGCAGGAAAACTACGCGGTGGTTCATTCGGCGTGGACCGCGAGGCTACGGCGCGTCGACGCGAGTTGATAGAAGATATCTTCGGCGACATCTTGCCGGTACGCATGGTCATGGGCAGTCTTCCGGGGGCGATAACCAATCCGCTGGTACACCTGATGGGTATGGAAGCTTACTACATCGCCATGTATGATTGCCCGGACGCCGTGCACGAGGCCATGGAGATGGCAACTACTGTTTATGAACGATACTATGATTTCCTTGAGGATGAGAAGTTGCTGTTGCCTACGAACGGTTGCAGCCCGCTGTCCCAGGAAACATTCGCCTTCACCGATGAGCTGCCAAAGGATACCGTGACGCGGACGACGCAGTGCTGGGGCTTCCTCGAGTCGCAGGAGACTACTGCGATATCGGCGCAAGCCTTTGGTCAGTTCGTCTTTCCGTACCAGCAGCGCCTGGTCGATCTCTTCGGTTTACTCTCCTACGGCTGTTGCGAACGGGTTGACGCCATCTGGCCGGACTACCTGTCGAAATGGCCAAAACTGCGTAAACTGTCAGTATCCCCTTTCAATGACGAACCTCGCGTCGGCGAGTACCTGCGTGGTGGCCGGGTAGTTTACTATAGTAAACCGCGCGCCGAGTTCGTGACGTGTCATGGACCGCTTGACGAAGAAGCCATCACAACGTACTTCAAGGGAGTCTGCAAGGCGGCGAGCGGTTGTCTTTTCGAGATTGCGCAGCGGGAGGTAGGGACGATATTCGGCGACTTCGAGCGGGGTCGCCATTATGTACGCCTGGCCAAGGAAGCCGTCGACGCCTACTGGCGCCCCTGAGCTAGGCAATCTGATATGATGAAAGGAATCATCGGGTGGCAGAATGGCATCATTGGCTGACATGGTACCGTAATTGTGCGTTGGCCGCGTGTGATGCGCAGACACGTGACGCATTGCAACGGTTTGCGTTGACGCGCTGGCGCCAATACGCGACCGCATGCGCATGGATGACCAATTGCGATGGAACGACAATGGTCATGCCCGCGGCAGCGGTTGCATGGCACGATTTTGAAACATTACTCCGTTTACGCCGTACGCGCCGCGGTAAAGCCTATAAACATTGGTTGTTCGCGCGCATCCCGTCTCATGCCGGGGATCATGAATCGCTGGACGCGATTCAAGGCGGCGCGACACTGATTATGCGCGATGTCGTACGCGAACGATTTCGTCGTGAAATGTCGCGTCGGGGAACCGTTTCGCTTAATGCACCGCCGCCGGGCGCACCCGCCGAATCACTGTCCCTGTTGGAATTGTTGCCGTCGTCCGCTCTCACTCAGGACGATGTCCAGCAGCGCGACCTGGCGGCATTGGGTACCGCGACGGCGGCGAATCTGTGTCGTCACGTCTTGTCGCGACGCGCGAAAATAGCCCTGCTCGCACGCGAATGGGGTGTTTCGACGGCGCATCCGGCGGTGCTTCAGGCGGCCGCTTGCGGAAAAAGCATGCTCTACAGCGCTTATCATGAAGCATTGCAAACGATTGCCGGCACCGTCAACAAACGTTTCCAGCGCGATGACCGCGAAACTCGGGCGTCCCTGGCCGTGGCCACCCTTAAAGCGCTTAAACCACAACTGCTGGCCTGGGCAGAATCGGAAAACCTCATGGCTGAATTCTTCTAATAGTATAATGAAGTCATATATATCAAAGAAAATGAATGGGAATTCAGCGCAGAATGCGGCTCTGACGCGGCAACGCCGCCGCCTGGCGCAATGGCTA
>PWZG01000194.1 GCA_003567575.1 PVC group bacterium
GAGAGAACAGGGGAAAAGATGGACGATAGCCTTCCGTGTGGCGCATGTCGGCCCGACGTGCGCCTCCGGGTGTGCGGGCCGTTGGGTGCCGAGGTCGGGCCGACCTCGGCCACAAAGAGCCGTGACCGGTTATCGTCGTCGCGATCGTAGTCTAGATCTTCGTCTTTTCATTCTCCCCGGCGAAGATCGACCCTATGATCGGTCTTCTTTAGTCTTCAGTCTTCTTTTCTGACGTATCGGATACCTGAATGCCCCGCGCTTGTTCCGGGAACGTTTCTTGACCGGGTTCGCGCGCGTTGCGGTATCGAGACCGGCGGCGGAGCGTAATTCTTCGATTTGATCGCGCAGCATGGCCGCTCGCTCGAATTCCAGCGCGGCGGCGGCTTCAAGCATTTCTGTTTCCATTTCGCGAACGACCTGATGGACATCATAATCCTCGCCGGTTTCCCGCACGACGGCGGCGGCAGCAATTTCACGGCTTTGCGCACGACGCACGCGGTTCTCTTGAAGGCGTTTCTCGACACCGCGCGGTGTAATTCCATGGCGCTTATTATAAGCGGTTTGCGCTTCGCGTCGTTGTCGAGAGATATCCATCATGGCGCGCATCGAATCGGTCAGCGTATCGGCATACAAAATGACGCGTCCGTCAACATGACGCGCGGCGCGTCCGGCGGTCTGTATCAACGAGGTGGCCGAGCGCAGGAAACCTTCCTTATCGGCATCCAATACGGCAACCAACGACACTTCGGGCAAGTCCAATCCTTCGCGCAGCAGGTTGACCCCCACCAAACAATCGAACTCCGCCTGCCGTAATGCTTGCAGGATTTCGACTCTTTCCAGCGTATCGATACCGGAATGCAGATACTGCACGCGCACGTTGGATTGTCTGAGATAATCGCTCAAATCTTCCGCCGTTTTCTTGGTCAAGGTCGTTACCAGTGTCCGTTCCTGGCGCGCGGCCGCCAGGCGGATTTCCTCCATCAAGTCGTCGATCTGGTTTGCCAGCGGCCGCACGATCACCAGCGGATCCAAGAGTCCGGTGGGGCGTATAAGCTGGCGCACCGGTTCGCCGGCCGTTTCGCGTTCGAACGGTCCCGGGGTGGCGGACATGAATACGACCTGCGCGACGGTTTTGAGAAATTCGTCAAAGCACAAGGGACGGTTGTCCTTGGCGGACGGCAGGCGGAATCCGTGTTCGACCAGCGTTTGTTTCCTTGCCTGATCGCCGTTATACATAGCGCGCAACTGTGGCAGGGTAACGTGCGATTCGTCGATAACGGTCAGGAAATCACCGGGAAAATAGTCCAGCAAGGTAGCCGGAGACTGCCCTTCGCCGCGGCCGCCAAGGTGTCGTGAATAGTTTTCGATGCCGCTGCAATATCCCATTTCGGTCAGCATTTCCATGTCGTATTCGGTGCGCATGCGCAGGCGTTGAGCTTCGAGCAGTTTCCCGTTACGCTCGAACCAGGCCACGCGTTCATCAAGTTCAGCGCGTATCCGTTCCATGGCATCCCGGATTTTATCGCGTGGCATGACAAAATGCGTTGCGGGAGATATCACACAGAATTCCGGGCTGGCGACAGGATGCGCGGTCAGCGGATCGATCTCGTCGATACGTTCAACCTGGTCGTCGAAAAAATGGATGCGTATCGCATGCCGGCTATAGGATGGGTAGACATCGAGCACGTCGCCGCGTGCCCGGAATGTGCCTGGTTCGAGAGAAACATCGTTGCGCTGATACTGTATATCGACGAGCTTGCGCATCACCGTCTCGCGTTCCGCTTCCCGGCCACGACGCAGCGTAACGATCATTTCCGCATAATCTTCCGGAGATCCCAAGCCGTAGATACATGAGACCGATGCGACGACGATGACATCGCGTCGCGACAACAGGGAATTGGTCGCCGACAACCGTAGCCGCTCGATTTCCTTGTTAATCGAAGCGTCTTTTTCGATAAATGTATCGGTTTGCGGGATATAAGCTTCCGGCTGGTAATAATCGTAATAACTGACAAAATATTCGACCGCGTTATCGGGAAAAAAATCGCGGAACTCGGCATACAATTGCGCGGCGAGTGTTTTATTATGCGAGACGACCAACACCGGGCATCCGAATTCCTGAATGACGTTGGCCATGGTAAACGTTTTACCGGATCCGGTTACGCCTTCCAGCGCCACGAAGCGCCGGCCGGTCTCGAGGCCACGTTTCAATGCGGCAATGGCCCCGGGTTGATCGCCGGTCGGCCGAAACGGCGCTTGTAATTGAAATAATTTCGACATGCAAACAACCCGCTCCGTTATGCGGTCACGGTAAAAGGCAAACGATCGCATGAGAATCCGGCCGCCTGCCGGTGGCCGCCGCCGCCGTATCGTTCAGCGATCGGCAGCACATCCGCATGTTTCGAGTAGAGCGTAACATTGTAGCGGTTGCCATCGTAAACGAAACACACGCAAACGGCATAGCGCTCAAAGCGTTCTCCAAATATTTCGCTGCCGAACAGATTCAAATTGGCGGCATAACAGCGATATCCGTCCAATGTTGTCTCGAAACCGTATTTTTCGATGAACTCGGTCGCCACGGCCAACTGGTAGCGCCGGCAGACGCGGCCATCCCTGAGGATGGTTTCCATTGTGCCACGGTTATTCGCCAGCAATTTCCGCCATACCGGCGCTTGCGGATGGTGCGGCAAAAGACGTATCCCTTCGTAAAACGATGCGGTTTCCTCGCCGTAACGCCACGTCCAGACATCGCGATCGGCAGTCAGGCTGACGGCCCGCGGCGTCGGTTGTTCCGGGTAAAAAAATTCCCAGGTTAATTCACAAGCCGCCCGACCGTCCTCGCGCCGGCCTTCCAGTCCGGCGTATTCATCATTTTCAAGCGAGGACGCATGGTGATCTATCCATATCAAACGATCGGCGCGCCGCCGCAATGATTCCATGCTCTCGGGCGCTGGCAAATAATCGACCACGACCACGGTTTCCCCGGTTGCAATCGGCAACAAAGGGATTGGTTTCCGGTAATCAGCCGCGACAAAGCGGCCGCCGCCTTCGCTGCGGAGCACAATCGCCGCGGCGCACCGGCCGTCCAGATCGTCATGATAATAACACAGCATGGAAGGCGTCCCCATTCCCTACTCGTCTGAGAACCCGCGAACCGGGTGTCGGGGGTAGGGTGTCGAAATCGGTGGACGCGTACGGGCGACGATTACGGACGACGGCAGAGTTCATTCGTCCACCGTAATCGTCGCCCGTAGTCGTAATCCGTTCTTTCTTCCCCGAAAAATCTGATTTCGCCGCGACATCACGAGACTCGTCTCTGAGAACATTTTACAACCTTGATCTTTCGCTTTTATCTCGCGTCGATAAAGTCGAAAAGTAAGCGTTCACGGTTCAGGGTTCACGGTTGAAGAAAAGAGGAAGATGACCACTTAATCAACCATAAGTTGGCTAGTCCTGATCGGGTGCTGGTTCGTCGATCGGTGGCGCCGGGATCGGTTCGGGCTCCCATTCGGGCGCGGGCACAGTTACCGGATCGGTTGGCGTTTCCATCGGCATATCCATGGGCGGCATGGCCGTTTCATCAGGTGGAGGCAGTGTTTCAGGAACAACCGATGGCGGAACCGTATCGGAGGGCGGCGGCGCATCCGGCGGCGGCAACTCATACGGCATCACGTCCGGCGCCGGTGCATCCGTTCGCGGCGGACGCGTATCCGGTCTTACAGGCGGTGCATCCGTTCGCGGCAGCATCCTGTCGGCAAGCGATCCTTCCATCGGTGGCTGAACCAGCGCCAGCAGCGTGGTATTAACCAGAAACACAGCGGCCAGAATAACGGTTGCCTTGGTCAGCACATTACCTGCATGCGCACCGAAAAGGCTTTCTCCCATACCGGAACCAAACGCCATTCCAAGTCCGGAAGACTTCGATTTTTGCAGCAGGATAATTCCAACCAGA
This sequence comes from PVC group bacterium, assembly GCA_003567575.1. Lineage (GTDB taxonomy): Bacteria > Verrucomicrobiota > Kiritimatiellia > CAIKKV01 > PXCX01 > PXCX01. The sequence continues at coordinate 3,953 of PWZG01000194.1, forward strand.
AGTATGCAAACAACCACTTCAATAATAATCAAAAAAACACGTAATACACCCATTATTCTCTCCTGTTCGACTTTTACCGGTCTTCGCGCCGATGTCGCGCCGATCCTCAGACCGTTGTCAAACGGTTGCGGCTTTAGCGATGGCCAGAAACGCATCGGCATCCAAGGCGGCGCCGCCGATCAATCCGCCGTCTATATCGGGTTGGCGGAACAACTCGCCGGCATTCGCCGGTTTGACGCTGCCGCCATAAAGTATTCGAGTTGATTCCGCGGACGGGCGGTCTCCAATTTGTCCCAGACGACGACGTATAAAGGCATGGACATCCTGAGCCTGTTCCGGTGTCGCGGTCAGTCCGGTACCGATCGCCCAAACCGGTTCGTAGGCCACGATAATCCGCGAAAGTTCAGCGCCGATGCCTTTCAGACTACCCTCCACCTGTGCGGCGATAACATTGTGCGTTTTACCCGCTTCCCGTTCATCCAGGGTTTCACCGATGCAGACGATGGGAACTAATCCGGCGGCAATGGCGGCATGTGTTTTGCGATTAACATTTTCATCCGTTTCATGGAACAGGGTCCGCCGTTCGCTGTGGCCCAGAATCACGTAACGGCAACCGGCATCCACCAGCATGGGCGGCGCCACTTCTCCCGTATACGCGCCTTCGTTTTCCCAGTGCATATTCTGAGCGCCTAACGCCACCGACCCCGCGCGCAGGACATCGGCGACGCGAACCAAAGCCGGGAACGGTGGACAAATCACAATGTCGACTTCTGCCGCCAAGGGCGAACCGCCGCTGTCCACCGCCGCTGCAAGTGTCGCGGCTTCGTCCCCGCACTTGAACATTTTCCAGTTACCGGCCACGACCGGTTTACGCATTAACGCCATAGTTATTCTCCCTGTTCCCGATCCGACAACGCTTCGATGCCGGGTAATCGTTTACCTTCCAGAAATTCGAGGCTGGCGCCGCCACCGGTGCTGATATGGGTGATTTTCCCCGCCAGACCGCTGCGATTGACCGCGCTGACACTATCGCCACCGCCGATGATGCTGACGCCTTCGGATTCCGCGACGGCTTTTGTGAGAGCCATGGTTCCCTCCGCGAACGGTTCCATTTCGAAACAGCCCATGGGACCGTTCCAGACGATGGTCCGCGCCTTACCGATCGCGCGCGCAAAAAGGCGCACGGTTTCCGGCCCGATATCCAAGGCCATCCAACCGTCCGGAATTTCCTTTTCCCCAACGACACGGGTATTCGCGGATTCGCTGAAACTGTCGGCCACCACATGGTCGAGCGGCAGCAATACATCCACCGCGTTATCCGCCGCCTTCCGCAGGACATCCCGGGCCAGTGCAACCTTGTCCGGTTCCACCAGCGATTTACCCACCGGAATATTTTTCGCCAGGTAAAACGTATAGGCCATACCGCCACCGATGATCAAGGTATCGACTTTGTCCGTCAGATTAGCCAGAACATCGATTTTGCCGCTGATTTTCGCGCCGCCGATAATGGCCACAAAGGGACGTTCGGGATCTGCGATGGCGCGACCAAGATATTCCAGTTCCTTTTCCACGAGGAAACCGGCGGTCGATTGCTTGAAGAAACGGTTGACGATCGCCGTCGATGCATGCGCGCGGTGGGCGGTTCCGAACGCGTCGTTGCAAAAAATATCGCCCAGCGCGGCCAGTTCACGGGCAAACTTTTCCTGGCTGGATTTCATGTCATCGGCGGCGCGTTTCTTTTCGTCTTCCGACGCGTCGCCAGACACCCGTGCTTTGCCCTCTTCTTCAGCATGAAAACGTAGATTCTCGAGCAACAGCACGGCGCCCGGCTGCAGCGTTTCCGCCGCCGACCGGGCATCCGCACCAATGCAATCGCCGACGAATGTCACGGGTTGATCCAACAATTCGGAGAGCCGATCGGCAACGGGTTTAAGACTGAACTCGGGCTTGATCTCGCCGTCGGGCCGCCCCAAATGGCTTACCAAAACCAGCGAACCGCCGTTTTCCAATACGTACTCGATCGTCGGCAACGCAGCCCTGATACGGGAATCGTCATCAACCTTCCCGTCTTTGAGCGGAACATTGAAATCCACCCTTACCAGCACCCTTTTGCCGCTGACGTCGACCTCGCGAATCGTTTTTTTATTCATCGTTTTCATCACATGAATCAGATTTAGCTGCCGGCCATCCGCGCAATCAGGTCAACACACCGGCTGGAATATCCGAATTCGTTGTCATACCAGGATACAAGTTTGACCATCCGTTTGCCAATCATCATCGTGCTTTTGGCATCGAACACACTGCTGTAAGGATTACCGATAACGTCGGTACTGACGATTTCGTCTTCGGTATACTCGAGAACGCCTTTCATCGAACCTTCGGACGCCTGCTTGACCGCCTGGTTGATTTCCTCGACACTGGCATCGCGTTTAAGCATGCACACCAAATCAACCAGCGATCCGTCCCACGTGGGCACTCTGACGGCAAAACCGTTCATCAACCCCTTCAACTCGGGGATTACCAAGCCGATAGCCTTGGCGGCGCCGGTGCTGGACGGAATCATGTTGATGGCAGCGCTGCGCGCCCTCCGCAAATCTGAATGCGGGCAATCCAGAATACTCTGATCGTTGGTATAACTGTGAATCGTGGTCATCAACCCCTGCTCGATTCCGAAAGCGTCATTGATTGCCTTGGCAATCGGCGCCAGACAGTTGGTGGTGCAGGACGCATTGGAAACGATTTTGGCGTCAGACGTCAAATCCGCATCGTTGACTCCGAGAACGACGGTTGCATCAACGTCTTCAGGCGACTTCGACGGCACCGTCAACAATACTTTACGGGCGCCGGCCTTGAGATGCAGCTCGATTTTGTCGCGACTGCGGAATACGCCGGTGCTTTCTATCACGACATCGACCCCGAGTTTGCCCCATGGAAGTTGCGCCGGATCTTTTTCCGACAGAACATTTATGGTCTTGCCGTCGACGATCAGCGCGTTTTCCGTGGCTTTGACCTCGCCCTTGAAACGGCCGTGGGTGGAATCGTACTTGAGCAAATGAGCAAGCGTCGCGGCATCCGTCAAATCGTTGACGGCCGCCACTTCGAAACCACCACGCTCATGCATAATCCTGAAAATGACACGCCCGATACGGCCAAACCCGTTAATACCTACTTTTACAGCCATGGATATTCCTCCTTCATCGTTGTTGTTGTTGTTATTGTTGAATTTCTACAGAAAACGCGTACCCTGCCGGAACCGACGGCGCGGATTCCTCGCCATCGCCTCTCATGCGCAAGGGAATCTTACAACGGGAACATTCTTAACAATTGAAAAAAAGCATAATAGCGCATGGATCGCCGGCCGTCAATCCGAAATTATCATATTGGCGCATTCCTCTTTACAGAGGTGCGTCGCCATGGTATCATCTCATCATAAAAAGGCAAACAGGCATACGAATATTCCATGATAATAACCATGGAGATAATAACCATTTAACAGCGAATAATCCGGCTGAACCGTTAACCGCGAGCAAGGGTACTGATAAGGGCAAGCCCGCAACCAAAGGAAGGGACAAGATGAAATCATCCATATACACAAGGCATGAAACGGGGAATAGCGGCAAGAGTTATCGCGGCGGTTTTACCTTGATTGAGGTATTGCTGGTCGTGGTGATCATAGGTATTTTGGCGGCGGTCGCCGTGCCGCGCCTGGGCGGTCGCGTGCAGCAAAGCCAGATATCTTCCGCACGATCGAGTATCAGCAGCATCTCATTAGCCGTAGATCTTTATGAAGTCGACAACGGCCACTATCCGCAATCGCTGCAAAACCTTATCACGAGCGGCAACGAGCCCAACTGGAATGGCCCGTATCTACGCGAAGCGCGTATGCCAACGGATCCGTGGGGCAACGAGTTCCGTTATACACGCCGGGCCAACGGTTACGAAATTCGATCCGCCGGTCCGGATGGACAGTTTGACACGGATGACGACATTTGGAATTGAACGCAACGCGTATCTCGGGACCACGCAAGTTCGCGCTTTTACGTTGCTGGAAATGATTCTGGTCGCCGCGCTGCTAGCCATAAGTGTCGCCGTAGGCGCACCGTATTTTGTGCAATCGATACGCGGCAACCGGCTGCAGGTCGGCGCCCGGACGGTAACGATGGCGGCACGATATGCCCGCAGCATGGCGATTATGCGTCAGCAAACGTTCCGTCTAACGGCGACCCTGGAGGGCAATGAACTGACGATATCCGGCGCCGGCGACAGCCGGCGCGGCGCGGATGAGTTATATACCGCCTCATCTTTTGACGCGGGCGACATGTCGGCGCTGGAACCTTCTTCCGGTAACGGCGACACTCCGGCGACCATCAGACGGAAACTTGACGGCGTTCGCATTGTGGAATTCCGCACCGGCGACGGCGACTGGCAGCGCGAAGGCGGGTTTGAAGTCCTGTTTTATCCCAACGGCACATGCAGTGCGTTTGAGTTGCGTTTACAGGAACGCGCCGGACCTGTCATATTGATTCAAGTCGATGAACTCGGTTCGGTACGCGCCATTCGCGAGAACGGAGCAGGCTGATGCGAAAAAAAGGCATAAAGGCGGTTTCAGGCATGACGCTGGTAGAGGTCCTGCTGGCCATGGCGATTCTCACGCTCGGTCTTTTCAGTCTGACGGCCGCAGCGTCGCGTTGTTTGGCAATCATGCGCACCGCCAGCCAATACCATGCCGCCCGCGCCGTCCTCGACCAGGGATCGCTGGAGTATCCCCTGATCCGTTATGGACGCGAGGTATACAACCTTGAGGTGAATCCCGTCAACTATCCCGGCGGCTACGTTTTCGAACGTACCTCCGAGGAGGTGGAGGATGAGGAGAAACTGTACATTATACAAACCCGTGTTTCATGGGCGCGGCGCGGCAATGAAGCCCGCATTGAGATATGGGACTACTTGTTCTGGGAGAACCGGCCATGACATTCAGCCGGCGACATGTGGCCGTCCTATCCGGGTCAAGGATCGGGAGCGAGGGATTTACGCTTGTGGAAATTCTGGTTGCCATCACGATTATGGCTATGGCGACCGCCATTGCCAGTTCGACATTTTTCGTGATCAGCCGTTCATATCAGCACGGCACGTCACTGACGGAAAACCTGCATTACGGCGATTTCCTGATGGATCAACTGGTATTGGGATTGCGGTCGGCGTATCATCCGGAGACTCATCCTGGCGCCAAATCGGATTACGGGTTCTGGCTTGAATCAGGCGGATTCGGGGACACGGCCAGCGACCGGATAAGCTGGGTTAAAACCGGGCGTTCCCTCATCGGTCGGCAATCCGGTGTTTCCCACGTTCCACACCGGGTACAATTCAATCTGGAAACCGATCGCGACGGTGGCAAAGTAGCCGTTGTGCGCGCCTGGCGCACAGCGCTTGAACCTGATGATTTCGATCCGGAACGAGTGGAACCCATCGTGGTCTCGCGACGGATTCGCGGTTTTGAATGTCGCGTCGCCGTCGATGTCGTCGACGAGCAACTGGACTGGGAAGACCAGTGGGATCATACCAACCGTATCCCGCCGGCCATCGAATTAACATTATATCTTGAACCAATCGAAGACGGCGATGATCCCATTCGCATGCGGCGCGTAGTCGGCATGCCGATCGCCCCCCTGTCATGGCAGCAATGAACCACGTCAACCACCATTCCCGAGAAGCAGCCGCGCTTATCGTCGCCATCTGGGTGATTGGTCTGTTGTCGCTGTTGGTCGGTTCGTTCGCGTTTCAAGCCCATTTGGAAGCGCGCATTACCTCGTATTACCGCAAGCGTCTGGAAGCGGAAACCCTGGCAAAAGCTGGTATTGAACGCGCCCGTGTACTCCTGATCAACAGCGTTCAGGCCCGGAGAAACTTGAGTCGCGAACCGACCGCCGAAGAAATGGAGACGCCGTTCTGGGAAGAAGCGCGCCAACTGGCGCGCGGCATGTCGGTCCACAACCTTACCGATCCACTCGGTCCCGGCGTGATCAAGTTGACCATTCGTCCTGAACCGGCCCGGTTGAACATCAACACCATCACCGAATCCGATTGGGCGCATATTCTCGAACTATGCCGGGTGCCGGAACGATTGTGGGACGGTTTGATCGATGCGTTCATGGATTGGACCAATCCTCGCGAACAACCCAGGCTTGACGGCGTCGATCCCGACTATTATCTTGGTTTGGAACCGCCCTATCGGCCGCGGGGTGCGCCGCTTGACTCGATTGACGAACTGCTGTTGATCAAGGGTTTTACGCCGGAAATCGTGTATGGCGGCATTCACGAGGAGGCGCATCGGGACGACCCGCCGATGACAGGGTTGACCGATTTATTCACAACAGTCGGCGACGGCAAGGTAAACGTCAACGCAGCTTCGCTACGTGTCTTGATGACGCTGCCGGGCGTTGACGAACAGACGGCGCAGGATATTATACGGGAACGGGACGGCGCGTTTCTGGAGGATTGGCAAAGCGATGACGCCGCTTTCCGGGATGTCGCCGATTTCGAGCGCCGATTCCCGGGCTTGGCAACGGAGCTAAAAGATCGTATAGTAACGCAAGCGGATATTTACCGGATTTCTTCGATCGGCGAAGTCGACGGCGTGGAACGCGGCATAGAGACCACCGCGCGCTTTGCCAGGAATCAATTCGTTTTCCTGCGCTGGCTGGAATCCGATCGGTATTAATTGGTCAGCACAGGACGGATATTTTGGGAACAGTCATGAAACGCAACCAGATAGCCATCGTGGCATTGGAAGAGCGGCAATGGGAATGGTCCGTTTACCAGGTTGGCGGCAACGCGGCGGAGAAAACCGCCGGCGGCGTCTTACCGATGCCGGACAACAGCGACGGCGATACGCAGGAAAACCCCTTCGTACTCCGGCGTGATGCTTTGCTGTCCCAATGGCGCGAAAAACGGATACCCTACCGTGGAATGCGTCTGGTTATGGGAATCGCATCGACCGATGCGTTGATCCGTATCTTGGATCTACCGACGCAGGATGCGGAAGAATTGCGCGAAATGAGCGCACTGCAAATCGAAAAGACATCGCCTTTCACGATGGATCAGACCGCCGTCGGACATGAAGTCCTGGCATCCCCGGAAGGAAGCAGCCGCATCTTGGCCGCCGGCTTGGACCTGAAACAAATCGAACGCTACGGCGAAGCATTTCGCGAAGCAGGACTCAAACCGGAACGTATCGACTTGAATCTGTGCGCCCGTTGGAAATTGATTTCGGATGAACCGTCGGACGATAAATCCGACGCAGGACGGGCCGTGCATCTCCTGGTGCGTGCGGACGCCTGTGACGCCATCGTGACCGATGCCGGCATCCCGATTCTCTGCCGCGAACTGGTTCGTCGCGACACGTTGTCGGAACAAGACTACGCTGCGGAAATCGTTGCGGAAACCACGTATTCGCTGGCCACCTGCGACATTGAGCACGGACCCTCAGATCATAACGTTATCGTCGTCAGGCATAGCGGGGAAAAGCCATTGCCGGATCTTTTAGCCATGCTGCAACAAACCGGCGCCTCCAAAATTTCGGCGCATACGACAGATCATTTGCCTGACCTCTGTGAAGGTCTCGCGCGCCGGGCGATTCGAGGTCGCCGCAAAACGCTGAATCTGGCGCCGCCGGCATGGCGGCTGACGGAAATGGATCGTGCCCGCCGCCAACGTTTACTGCTGACGCTGGGAATTGCCGCTGCCGTATGGGTCCTTGTCATCGGCTCGATATACGGCAGCCTGTATGTCGAGCGTCATCGGTTGAACGATCTGGAACGGCAACATGCCGCCATGGAACCTGCATACCGGGCAACTACCAACACGCGTCAACGGGTACGTAATTTGCTGCAATATACCGACCAGACCCGATCGGCGCTGGAAACACTGCGCGACATAAGTTCCCGCCAGCCCGACGGCATCAATCTGGCCTCGTTCGACTACCGTAAAGGATCGCTGATCCGTATCGCCGGGGAAGCCGAAAACGCAGCGCTGATTTATGATTTCAGAAACCAACTGGACGATTCGCCCCTGTACACGGGACTCGACCTGTCCAGTATCGCCCGTGCTGCCCGCGGTGATCTCGAAACGTTCCGCATGAACATAAGCTTGCCGTCCGCGGCCGGGGGCGGAGACGACCAATGAAATTAAATGTACGCGAATGGAATCTGTTGACCCTGACCGCCGTTGTCATCCTGGCCGTCAGCGCCTACATGCTGGCCGAAAACGCGCTCGACGAGCGCCACGACCTCATCCGCGCCATCCAGGATGCGGAGGAACGGATCGCAAGACGGCATGCCGTCATCGCCCAAACCGAGCAATGGGAAGATCGCCTGCGCGAGCTGCGCAATTCTTTGCCGTCATATCCCGAAGACCAGGATGTAACGTCCAGACTGCTTACGCTGCTGGAAAATGCCGCCACCCGCCATAATCTGCAACTGCTGCGGCGCGATCCTGAACGTGAACGGCGTGACGGCGAACTATACGAATTGACGATTAACTGCCGCTGGCGCGGCGATCTTGAGGCGCTGGTATACTTCCTGTTCGATCTGCAACAACAGGGCGTTCAGCTCGGCGTCCGCCAATTATCGATCACGCCACGCGGACCGGGACGTTTGGAAGGGACCATGACCATTGACGGCGCTTATTCACGACACCCGGCCGACCAAACAGAAACCGCGGACGGAGCATCGACCGCGATATTGACGGGAGACCCATCATCATGAGACATCAGCGCGTTACCACGCTATTACTTGCGTTAACCCTTGCATCGCCGCTTTGGCCCCGTCCGGCCGGCGCTTTGGACGAGCTTCCCACATCGGAGCTGCCGCCTGAGATCATGCGTCCCGGCGCCGTCCCGCCGCCCGCCGTTGCGCCGCCAGCCGTTGCGCCGCCAGCCAACAGGACCGCCCAACCCGACGTGGCAGAAGGGGAATTGATCAGCCTGAATTTCCATAATACACCGGTCGAGATGGTTTTGCAGGAATACTGCAATTTGACCGGCCGCACCTTGCTCATGGCGCCGGGGGTTTCCGCCAACATCACCTTGCGTTCACAGACGCGGTTAACGGTTCCGGAGAGTTTGCGTGCCATCAGAAGTATGCTGGCGATGCACAATATCACATTGTTGGAGGAAGGCGACCGGTTCGTCAAGGCGCTTCCGATCGCCGCCGCCCGCCAGGAAGGCATGCCGATCCGTTTTGATCCGGAACGATTGCCGCTGAAAGATACGGACGATCTGATCAGCGAAATCATTCAACTACAGCACATCGATATCGCTGAAGGCCAAAAAGTCATCGCGAGCCTGTTGCATGGTTACGGGAAGATCCAACCCATGGAAAGAATCAACGCCATGCTGGTTACTGATACCGCCACGAACATCAACCGCGCCCGTGAAATCCTGTCACAGGTCGATCAACCGCTTGTGATCCGTGAAAAGCTGGAAATCATGTCCATCCGCTATGCGCGGGCTACGGAAATCAAGTCCAAACTGGAAGAGATCATCGCACAAACGAGAGCGGGAATCCCCGAAGAACGACCCACCGTTGCCCGTCCCCGCGATGCCGGACCGCCGGGTGTCGAAGGAGTAATCCGCGCCCCGCGGCGTACGCGTACGGACGCCGCGGAAACCCGTATCGACACCGCCGTTGATTCCTCTTATGGACAAATCATAATCGGGAATGTACAGATGGTCGCCGACGATCGCACCGGGTTGCTGATCATCATTACCCGGCCGGAAAACCTTCCGTTTTTCGAGAATATCGTGGCGGCCCTCGATGTGCCGACCGATCCGGACGTGATTGTACGGGTCACCCGCCTCGAGTATGCGGTAGCCAAAGATGTCGCCTCAATGCTTAACAATCTTATCGGCACGACGGAGCGCGATGTCCGTCCGGCACAAACGGCGCGTCGAGGCGAACGCGATTCGCCACGCGACGGCGCGGAAACCGCCCCCGCGGAGGCACGCGAGAGTGTCGAACGGCGAGTCGATCCCGTCACGGCCGAACAACGAACCAAAATCGGCGAATTATCGGCGGCCAACATCACCATTTTACCCGACGATCGCATCAATGCACTGATCATTATGGCCAGTCCCAGCGACCAGAGAACCCTGGCGGAGCTGATCAGAGACATGGACATGATGCTTTCGCAGGTATTGATCGAAGCCGTCATTCTGGAGATCAACCTTGACAAATCCCTGGAGACCGGTTTCGACTGGGTACAGCGTTCCATGATCGCCTATGACCGCGAAGCGGATGGCCAACGACGCGCCCGGGTAGGTTTTGCCGGCAGCGGCGGTGGCGGTCGGACATCGCCACGCGATGCCACCCAGTTCGCCGCCGCCGCGGATTTTGCCGGCCAATCCGGATTGAGCTATTATTTGACATTTTTCGATTTAAATATCGACGCCGTACTGCGCGCAGTCGCGAGCGATAGCCGGACACGCATTCTTTCCTCGCCGGTCATCCTGACAACCGACAATCGCGAAGCGGAAATAGATGTCTCCACCGAACGTTACTTCATCACGGGTCAACGCCAGGTACGGCGCGCGGATGGCGAATGGACCTTGGAACCGGATGTGGAAAGGGAACGTGTCGGCATCAATCTGACGGTCACCCCAAAAATCAACGTCAAGGGTTTTGTGGTCATGGACGTGGTACAAAACATCGACAATGTCATCGGTACGCAACGGATCGGGGGTGAAGACTGGCCTGTCATCTCCAGCCGCAAACTCAGTGCGGAGATTTCCGTTCAAAGTGGTGAGACAATCGTATTGGGCGGTTTGGCGTCGGAACAGGACGACCAAAGCGAAGGGGGTGTCCCTATCCTGCGAAGCATCCCCCTGCTGGGTAGACTTTTCAAATCCAGCGATCGCTCCAGTACGCGTAGCGAAGTCGTAGTCTTCATGACTCCCTACGTGCTGGATACGCCCGAGGAAATTCAGGCCGAAGCCCGGCGGCGCAAGGAATACGTCGATGATGAAGGACTCTGGACTTCCGGCTGGTCGGCCAGCAAACTGGCTGAACCGGCGGATAGAACCAGACGCGACACGGCAAGAGAACAAATGAATATTCGCGACGCCCGGAACCTTCCGGCAACTGATCCGGTTCCGCCGGACGTTGACGATACACCGACGAACACACCTTCACCAGCACTTCCGAACGAGTTACCCATTGTTGATCCCTGACCCGTAAAGCGTTAAGCCCCATGAAAATCATCCGTTACCTGTTATTTATCGCGATCGGCGTACTCGGCTTGGCTGCAACGCCTGGAAACGACAGCCGGCCCGCACCGAAAGAAAACGGGCTGGTGTTTGTCATACCCATCGATGGAATTATTAATCCATCGCTGACGTACGTTGTGCGAAGGGGAGTACAGCAGGCCGCCGGGGACGAGCGGGTGGCAGCCATCGTTTTCAACATGGACACCGACGGTGGCCGCCTTGATGTAACTGAACAGATCATCCGTCTAATCCAGGATATTGACGTTCCGACATACACTTTCGTCAACGCCAAGGCGTTTTCCGCCGGCGCCATAATCGCCATGGCCACCGATCATATTTACATGGCGCCCGGCAGCGTGATCGGCGATGCCATGCCGATCATGGTCAGCCCGTTCAGTGGTCCCCAGGAAATGCCCGAGGCGCTGGAAGAGAAGATGGTATCGGCGGTGGCGGCACTGATCCGCAGCGCCGCCCAAAACAAAGGACACGATCCGGCGCTGGCGGAAGCCATGGTTCGCCGTGAGATAGAATACGTTATTGACGGCGAGGTAATCAGTCCATCCGGCCAGTTGCTGACCCTGACCAACATTGAAGCCGAGCGTATGGTCGGCGAGGAGCACAGACCCCTGCTGTCCCTGGGAACGGTTGCCGATATCGGCGAATTGCTGGACGCGGCGGGGATTGAGTATATCGAGATCGTTGAGATGACGATCACCGCCGGCGAACAGTTTGCCCGCCTGATCGAATCGTTGTCGTTCCTGTTCCTGGCCGGCGGGTTGCTTGGTTTATACATCGAAATCCGATCGCCGGGTTTCGGTTTCCCGGGTATCATCGGTCTGTTACTGCTGGCCATCTGGTTTTGGGGCCATCATATTGCCGGATTGACGGGCGTTTTCGAGTTAACCCTGTTTCTGATCGGATTCGGTTTGCTGCTGGTTGAGATTTTCATTATCCCAGGTTTCGGCGTCGCCGGTTTGCTTGGTATATTGTTGATGGGTGGCGCGATCGTACTGTCGATGATTGACATTACGCCGCCCGACGGCCCGATCCTGCCGAGCGATATTGATTTCGTCTATCCGTTACGGATGCTTACCTTAACCATACTCGTGGTGGGAATCGGCGTCTATTTGATCACGGTATATTTACCTGGAATTCCCATATTCCGGCGTTTAATCCTCGAACAGGCAACCGACAAGGCCTCGGGATTCCAGGCGTCCCCGGACACCACCGAGCTGGTCGGACGGCGTGGCTTTGTCTTGAGCGCATTGCGTCCCGCCGGAAGCGCGGTATTCGACGACAACCGTTTGGATGTCATCACCCAAGGTGAATTTATCGAGGCCGGCACCCCAGTTGAAATTGTCGAAACGCACGGAAACCGAATTATCGTAAAACGTCAGAAACCGGCATAACGCTCTTGCCGGACACTGGGTAACGGAGGCATCCATGGAAGTACAAACGCTGTTTATAGTTCTTTTTTTGGTCGGAATCCTTATGATCGGCGCCGAGCTATTTGTCCCCGGTGGAATACTAGGAGCATTGGGCGGTCTCATGTTGCTGGGCGCGATCGGCGCCGCGTTTTTCATTTCTCCGACATTCGGATTGGCGGCGGCCGGCGCGGCGGCCGTCTTATCCGTTGTCAGCATTGCCCTTTGGATCACTTTGTTTCCCAAAACGGGACTCGGGAAAAAGATGACTTTGGCACAGGACAGCCGCGCCTTCAAATCGAGCGAGGAAGGCCTCGAATCCCTGTTGCGGAAGGACGGTGTGGCCAGCTCCGATTTGCGGCCGGGCGGCTTTGCCACTATCGACGGACGACGTGTCAACGTGGTTTCCGAAGGCGGAATGATATCGCGTGATAACCGCGTTCGCGTCACCATGATCGAAGGCAACCGGGTGGTTGTGCGCGCCATTCCGGATGACGAAAAGCAAGGCTGATTCGTTCAACCCCGTGAACGGTTACGCCGCGACCGGGCAGGCTTGTTCATGGATCTGACGGCATATCCGATCATCGAATAAAGCAGCAGCAGAAAGATTGCCGTAACAATGAACACGCTGCGCACATTTAAAATGGTGGCAGTGAAGCCGCCTATAACCGGCGCCAGCATCCAGCCGATGGATCGCGCCGTAGCCGACCACCCGAACACCAGGCCGCGGCGTGAGGCGGGTGTCGTGCGCGACAGCCAGACCTGCATCATGGGATCCAGACCACCGGCGAAAAAGGCCGCTCCGAACTTGAACAGGAACAGCGGCGGGAAAGCTCCCAAAAAGGCCACTGGCATCATCATAAACCCCGATCCCAGCGCGCAATAGCGCGCCAGCCGTGC
>PWZG01000411.1 GCA_003567575.1 PVC group bacterium
AAGTTTTTTTTGCGCTTGCAAACCGTGCAATACCACGCTATATTTCCGAGAGAAGGCCGAGGTTTCTGCCAAAGTCCACAACGAGACGAAAAAAATGACGGTTTTGATGTATTCACGAAATCAAGCCGTCTAATACAGACGTTGGACAACTGTTTATGAGTATTCTTTCATCAGACCCCCGCGGGCGCGGTGCAACGCACCTCGCCGATGCGTGGTCTGGCACGCCGCCGGACACGTTTTGGGCGAAATGGTTTGGCGGGATCTTGTTTCCGCTAATCCTCACTGCCTATGGCGTCTCTCGTTGTGTAGCGCAACAAGCGGTCTTGCCAGGCCGCGGCATCCTCTACCTCAACGGCCGCGCCGCAGTCGCGATGGGAGTCGCAGTCATCTGTGCCGGATGCTTTCTGCATTTCCACTACTTCTGGGGCAATCTCCGGCGACTCTGTGTCTTCTCAGACTTGGGCAAGATGTTGTCCCTTTTGGGGTTCATCGGTGCATTCGGTTTTGTGCTTTGGTCGGTAATCATGGGATGAACACTGGAGTTGTCCAACAACGAAATCGACTTTATTGTCGCATACGCGCCAAAAAGTCATTTCAAGATTTGGCGCGCAGCAATAAATGAAAAAGATAATGCTACTTCCTTTGCTTGCAGCCTTGACCGTATCTTGTGCGCAGACAAGGCAGTATGCCGTTGATCCGTTCGAGGGTAAAATTGGAGAGACAGATGCAAACCCGAACCAAACAATCTTGGACTTCGACCTCCTGAGCGACTTTGATCTGATCACGTCGATCGACCTGATTACACTGCGTGGGTGGCCCAACTATGATCCCCTTGGAATGGTCGTCACAAATGACACTCTGGTCGTTGCCGACGCGAGATGTGAGATTGGCTCGATCTTTCGGGAGTTCCCGCACTGGCCTCATGAAGCGTTCCTCGGCCTTTTTGATGACTTTGATCCAAAGCAATCATACAGCGACTGTTTCTGCCGTCCAAAGTACGTTCTCGCTGCTCTCTTCTATGTCGAGACGGACCAATCCTGGGATCCGTTTAGAGGCAGCTGGGAACGCCGCCTAGTTGCGGTTGCGCTCATGGACGAAACACATAATTCCGTACTGGTATCGGACATGAAACACGGGCCAAGGTCGTACCGTTTTTCGATGGGGCACAGTCCGGATAGTCGGGTGCCACGATTAATTGCGCAAGTTATGACGAGTCTTGAAGTCGAATACGAGTACTTAAAGAGATGAACCAGCCCCTGCACAATACGCGCGGGGGCCGCGCGCCCGTGGGGGCGCCGTTCGGCAAGGGAAGGCGATATGAAACGCAACAGCGATCTGATGCGCTCTTTTTTGAAGCAAGCGCCGACGTTTGCTCCGCGGTTGGCGTGGCGAGCGACTAACGCCGAGCAACACCAGGCTTGGCGCAAGCGCTTCGCGCGGCGACTTCGTCTGCTCGTAGGGAAGAAACCAGCCGCAGTCCCCCTCCGAGTCGACTGGGCTGAGACGGTCGAAACGGAAGCGTTCACCCGGCACAAGATCTACGTGCAGTCGGAGAAACATTACTGGATACCTGCCTACTACTTCGTGCCGAAACATCGCGTCGCCCCCGCTCCTGCCATCGTGTGTCTGCACGGTCACAGCGGAATCCACCCCTATATTCGCGAAGGAGACGCACACCAACGGGAGAAGGGCCGGGAGCTGAAATTGGACTTCGCCCCGTTTTTTGCCGAGCACGGATACGTGACTATCGCCCCCGTCCAGCGCGGTTGGAACGAGACGAAGGAGACTGTGGACAAGAACGAGACCGGTTGCCAGCGCATGGTGTTGAATACGTTCCTCACCGGCATGACACCCATTGGGTTGCGATGCTGGGACGCATCGCGGTTGGTCGATTTTCTACAGACTCAAGCGTGCGTGGACCAGTCACGACTCGGTGTCGCCGGGCTATCCGGCGGGGGCATGGTCGCGCTCTTCTGGGCTGCCCTTGAGCGACGGGTCCAGTTCGCCATGGTCGCGGGGTACTTCTGCACGTTCAAGGCGTCGATCTACTCCATCTATCATTGCCTCTGCAACTGCATTCCAAACATGATGGAATGGGGAGATATGAGAGAAGTCGCCGCACTGATCGCGCCTCGTCCGTTGCTCGTTATCAGCGGGAAGAAAGATCCGATTTTCCCGATTGCCGCGACTCGGCAGGCATTCGCTGAACTAGAGAAGGTCTATGGGTTGATTGGTGCCAGCCAGCATTTGGAGAGAGATTTCTTCGATGGCCCGCATGCATGGAGCAACCGAAGGACGCTAACGTTCATCAGGAAACACACATCGATTCTCAAACAGTTGCCGAACAACGGCATCCACGATATTGTCGCTAATCGCGCCAAATCGTGATGCGCCACGTTATAAGAAGGCCAAGCATTGCTTGTCATGTAAATGGCCTTGACACGCAAAATCCAAGATCGATAATGGCGGTTCACAAGCGCGACGCCAGGTCTTCGTCGCGCCATCGACTCCAGGACATTGAAAGCGAGAAAAAAACCTTATGAGTATTCCACACATCGGATCCCGTCGCGAATTGTTTGTCGATACCCTGCTGATCGAATCGCTGAAAAACGCTTCGTTATGCCAACACGCGCCGACGCCGAGGGACGTCGTGATCCGGCACGATACGCCCTGGGAAGGCCCCTTCACCTTGTATCATACGCTCGTCCGCGACGGCGACCGGGTGCTGCTCTACTACCGCGGCTGGAATCTTCCCGGCGAACCGGCGGTATACTGTGTGGCGGAAAGTCGCGACGGCATCCGTTTCGAACGACCGGCGCTGCGGATGCATCCCTGGAACGGCGACCGCGAGAACAATATTTTCTTTGCCGAAGAACCGTACACGCACACGTTTGCGCCGTTTCTCGATCATCGTTCGGGCGTCCCCGCCGGGGAACGGTTCAAAGCGTTCGCCCGCGGCAAGCACGGCGAGCCCGGAAACGAACGCTCGGCGCTGTTCGGGTTCGTTTCCGCCGACGGAATAGCATGGCGCCTTCTTAATACGGAACCGATAATCACCGATGGCGCGTTCGATTCCCAGAACGTCGGTTTTTGGAGTGAAACCGAAAACAAGTACGTCGCCTATTATCGGGTGTTCCGTACGAAGGATGACTTTGCGTCACGCCGCACCGGGCCGACAACCCGGGCGAAACGTCTGCGCGCCATCTTCCGGGCCGTCAGTGACGACTTCCAGCATTGGTCTCCCGGAAAGCTGATGGATTACCGCACGGACGGAAACCCCGCGCCCGTCGAGGAGTTTTACATCAACCAGACCCGTCCGTATTTCCGGGCGCCGCACCTTTACGTCGCCTTGCCCGCCCGCTTCATGGGGGGACGTCCCGCCATTACCGAAGCGGAAGGCGCGGCGATCGGGGTACATGAAAACCAGTTGACTTCCTGCAGCGACGCCTGTTTTATGACCACCCGTCCGGGAAATCTCTGGTACGACCGAACGTTCATGGAAGCGTTCGTCCGTCCTCGGACCGGTCCCGCCCACTGGTCGGGACGCAGCAACTACCCCGTCGACGGCATGGTGCAAACCGGGCCGGACGAATTGAGCGTCTACATTGCCGAACACTATGCCCAGCCGAAAAACCAGGTTCGTCGCTACAGCCTGCGCCTGGACGGCTTCGCTTCACTGCGCGCTTCCCATGGCGGCGGGGAAGCGCTGACCCGCCCCTTCATTTTCTCCGGCAGGGAACTGGAGTTAAACTACGCCACCAGCGCCGCCGGAAGTTTACGCGTTGAAATCCGGGATGCCGACCATCGTCCGATTCCGGGCTACGGCTTACGGGACGCGCAAGATATCTTCGGCAACCGTATCGCGGGGCGCGCCGCGTGGAAACGGGGCGCCGATGTCGGCGCCCTGGCCGGGAGGCCGATACGGCTTCGTTTTGTGCTGCGCGACGGCGATATTTACAGTTTCCGTTTTCAAGAGATCTGACCGCTGAATTGCGGGCGCTTGCACCCGCCTCAGGAAAGACAAGGAACACGACTTTGGGAAGGAACCACAAAGGAGGCGCCAGATGTTGCGACTGACCACGAAAGATGATTTGGAATCCGTCGTCACACGATGGGAACATTTCTGGAACGGCGAATTATATCAACGTCCGGTCGTGGCGACCAGCGTACCCAGACAGGGAATCGCGCCGCGGGATGTGGTG
>PWZG01000348.1 GCA_003567575.1 PVC group bacterium
GGAGATGCTGCGGGTCTTCGGGTCGGGGTCGAGGCCGTTGATGAAGCGGGTCTCGATGCCGGTGCTGAGGTAGAGGAACGGGAGCGGGTGCACGGGCGGATTGAGTCCGTCGGGGAGACCGGCCGCGTACTTGTCGGCCTGCAACTCCACGTTGTTCAGCGCGTAGCCGGCCGGCTTGGCCTCGAGCACGCCGACGGCCTTGCCGTTCACGAAGAGCAGGTAGTCGGCGAAGCCGTGCCCGGACGCCATCTTGAACTCCCGCACGGCCACGCCCGGCCCGGCGGAGAGGTTCATGGTCGCGCGGTCCTGGACGATCCACCCCGCGGCCTCCAGTGCGACGTCGATGTCCTGGCGTGCCTTCTGCTCTGGCGTCGGGCTCATGCGCGTCCCTGCTGGGCCAGGAAGTAGCGCCGCCGCGGATCCTGCGGACCGGTGCCGATGTCGCGCACGAGCCCGCGGCCGACGAGGCGGGCGAGCCGCGTGCGGGTCGCCCGGGGCGAGAGGCCGATCGCCGCGGCGATCTCGCTCGTGGTGAGACCTTTGGCACCGGTGAGCGCGTCCAGGATGGCCTGGTCCGTGTCCTCGACCACCGGTGGGCCGACCGGGGTCGTAGCGATGGTGACACGGAAGCGAGCGGCGATCTCCTCGAAGACCGGCGCGGGGAGCCCGGTCGCCTGGCACGCGGCGATCATGCGCTGGACGCCGCTGCCCCATTGCTCGATCAGGCCGAGCGCGTGGAAGACCCGGCCGATCACCCGGTTGCGCAGCTTCGAGACGCCGCGCGGCAGGTCCTCGACCGTGAGCCCGAACGGCAGGAGCCCAGGGTTCTCGATCTCGAGGCGGTCGTCGAAGATCGACAGGCGGATCGGCGCGCCGCGCTGGGCGTAGTCGGCGTGGACCAAGGCGTTGATGACGGCCTCGCGCACGGCCTCAGGGGGGACGCTCCAGCGGTCCGTCCGGCGCACCGCGCCGATCGTGGCGCCGTGCCAGGCGTGCTTCTGCACGAAGGCGACGGCTTCCTCCACACCGCGCGCAGGGATGGAGCGGATCTCGGCGCGGTCCAGGATGTGGCCCTTGTCGACGCCCGCGAAGCGCCCTGCCTGGATCCAGGCATCTGGGAAGTGCCGCTCGCGCTCGCGCCCGAAGAGAATCAACCCGCCCACGGTCGGCACCTTGCGGCCCTGGTGCTCGGTGACGAGGCGCAAGGTCTCCAGGTCGCGGCGGGCGAGCGCGCGCACGGGGGCGAACGACTCGGAAGCCGCTCGGAAGTCGAGGGCTTCCGAGTCGAGCCCGGGTAGGGGCTGCTCGTCGTACCCCTCGCCCCGCGCGAAGCGTCGCAGCTCCTCGATCAGCTCAGCGTCGGCACGCCGATTCGTGGAGCCCACGCGGACGTAGACCCCGGCGGTCGGTCCTTCGCGGATCAGGTGGTGCGGCCGGCTCGGGCTTGGATGGACCTGCAGGGCCAACACCTGCGACCGGCGCCAGGGCAGGATCTCGATCTCCGGGACGAGCCGCGGGCTGATGCGGTCGCTGACGAGGCTGGCCAGACGCTCCTCCAGATCGAGAGCGTCATGCACGCCGCGAACGTGGCGGGTGCGGTCCTCCACGCCGACGAGCAATGTGCCGCCCGACGTGTTGGCGAAGGCGACGATGGTCTTGAGCGCCCCGTCTGGGGAGGACAGGTCACGCTTGAACTCCAGCGTCTTGCCCTCGGGGCGCTTCAGGATCTCAATCAAGTCCACCGTGCTCGGCAGTATACTCGGAAGCCCACTACGGCGCCAAGCTTCCGAGTCGACGACCGGGTGCAGAGGGCTGCTGGCGCGCCCAACGCTCAGGCTCAACGGCAGGCTGCGCAGCGGGCCGTCCACTGCAACCGGTTGCTAGGCGCCGCCGTTGGTATCTCGATCCTGTTACCAACTCTGAACAAGTTCAGGGTTCGCCTTGGTGACCACCCAGCCGTGTACGTAGCGGAGGATGATTCTCGTGGCCGCCCGGAAGGCATCAATGGCCTCGATGTAGATCCAGGATGGCAGGGGCTTGTCCTCGGCAGCAATCTTGATCGTCAATGATCCATCAGACTCGGAGGAGCCCTCCGTTGGCCCCATTGCGCTCATGAGATGTGTATTGGAGAGATGCACATAGCCCGACGTTTGCTCGTATACACGTGAAACCCAGTCGTATTCCTGGCCAAGCTTCTTCACGAGGTATGCATCGGTCATCTTCTCGCCGTCTCGGTCCTTCAGATCACGCACTCGTTTGCCACCAAGAACGGCGAGCGCGAAGTCGTGCGGCTTCTCGACGAGTAACGCGGCGTGGAACCGCAGCGCTGTATCCAGTCGAAGCCTGAACAGTGCACCAGCGCAGATCAAGTTCTTGGCCGCAACCAGCTGTCGAAAACCGGCCATATGTGCCTTGGATCGGTTCAGCGTACCCGCTGCCAGCAGGTCCATTCCGTACAGAGCCCCGCTGAACGCCTCGAACATCTGCCTGCCCAGTTCGAGGTGGGCCATGTCGAGAGGTACCAGCTGCGAAAGGCTCTCTTGCAACGACTTGATGTGTGGTGACTCCATGTTATGCACTCGCGCGCCTAACAGAGCTCCCCTGGACTTCCGAAGTCACCCAAACGGTCCGCAGCACAGGCCATCGGCGTCCACCCCATCGACGCCGCGCCTACCGCACATCCCCGCACCATTGGCTTCATGTCGGCATGATACACGGGTCCCGCTAACGCGCCTCGCCCAGGGCCCCGTGCCCCAGCCCGCGAACCTCGCCCTCCAACCACGCCGCGAACCGGGCGTCGCGCTCCATCCAACGCTCGAACGCGGCGGCCAGGTCCGCGCACTCGCGCACGAACGCCTCGATCCGCTCCAGCGGCGGCGCCTCGACCTGCGCAAGATAGCGCCGCTCCCGCGTCACGACATCGAGGGACGCGCGGAAGCCCTCGGCGTGGTGCTCGGCGACGGGAACGATCTCGACCACGGCGTCCGCCCCTCCGGCCGCCGCCCAGGCGCCCGGGCGGGTCACCCGGCGGCGGTACCGCGCGCCGGCGCAACGATGCGGGAGGTCACGGCGCGCGCAGCGCCGCGGACCGGCCTCCATCGCCGCGGCGCGCGCGGCACCACCGGCACCGCCCCCCTCACGGCGCCACAACGGCGGCGCGTCCCATCCAGCGCAGCTCGTGGCGGGTGAGCATCCCCAACGCCGCCAGGTAGCCGACCCAAGCCAACGGACCCGGCGGGCCCGCGTCCGTTCCATTGCTCCGCAGCAGCAGGTGGCGCACGGCCACGGTGACCTCGGACAGGCTGACGATCTGCATGAGGCCGACGAAGATCAGCGGCAAGAAGGCGTACCCCACGACGATCCGCGCCGGTTCCTCGAGGTCCGTGCCGCCGACGTACGGCACCAGGGTGACGTAGGCAGCCAGCGGCCAGGCAACGTTCGCCACGGCCTGCACGAGCGCCCACCACCTCCTCGCGACGTCGCCGCCGCGGTCCGCAACGATCGGCAGGGTGTCGTGGGCACCGCCCCCATCGTCACCGGACCGGATCGCCATGGCGCATTCTCCCGGGGGCCCGTTTCAGCGATGTAACGCGCGGTGGATTCCGCCCGAGCCCGACGCGCGTCAAGCGCTGCGGCCCCGCCGGGCTCACGGCACGGCCACCCGCTCGAGCTCCCGCAGGGCGCCGGACCACGCCCGCTCCTGCCACGCGCGCGCCTCCTCCCACTCCGGGTCGCTGCGCCACCCCGAGTGGACCAGGTGGACGCGCGTCCCCGCGCCCGCGGGAACGAACGCGACGACCACGTGCGTCAACGGATCCGCGCCGTTGGCGAAGTCCCGGAACGGCCGCGGGCCACGCCACTGGAAGGCCACCAACTCGTCCGCGACCAGCGCGGTGATGCGGCAACCGATCGTGCTGTCCACCTCGCGGTCGCGCGGGTTCCAGAACAGCTCGTACCTCCCGCTGACCTCCGGATCGACCTCGGCGGTGGCGGTGAGCCACGTCGTCAGGAGGTCGGGCATCGTGAAGTACGCGAACGCGCGCGCGGGCGCCACCGGGACGAGCGCGGCGACGTGCACCACGCGGTCGGTCACGCTTTCGACGAGACTGCGGGGGTTACTCACGATCGCTCCATGGCGCCGACCGTACCCCGCGGCATGGACAGCCGATCCGTGCTACACCGAACCCGTGGCGAGACTGAC